>JAFIES010000036.1 GCA_020832415.1 Balneolaceae bacterium
TTTGCTCAGCGCAAAAATATCCCTGAGGGTTTTCCAGAGAGATTTTACACTTCTCTGCTCGTCATTTTTCGGGTCCATATCACGGGTTTATCGGGTGAAACAGCATGAGGTCAAAATTAGTGCCATTTGTATTGTGGCAGACAGTGTGGCAGGGGGTTTCTTTGGTTGTGTTCATTTTGGCTTGATCCCCCGATTTAAAAGATATCGGGGCAGGCGGCACAAACCAAAAGATCAAGGCGGTGAATCTATTGACGGCGGGCTTTACTATTATTCTGTCCCGCAAAAGATCCTCACGAATACTTCAACTAATCCACTCTACACCTCAAATAATATTAATGTTTATTTGATACAAATTATTGAAAGAAATCTACTAATCAGTGAATAAAGCCATATTTCAGAAGTATTTGATTTACAAATCATGACGGGTGAAAAGTGTAGTAAAAGTGCCAGAGGCACGGCCAATATTGTAACCCGGTGATTCATCACCGGGAAAGTGAACTCTCGACAAAAAACCATCGGGATTGTTCTCTTAAAAGCAGCTGTACAGAACCCGATGGTTGTTGTAAAAAATCTGGTCAATGCCACTCTGTATGCCCAAACGGGATGACTTTGGGGGACCTTCTGGAATTGGCATCCTTCCCAGGCGGATCAAATCTTTGACACTTCCCTCCTTTCATACCGCACTTGCCAAAGAACCTCCCAAACCCTATACTCTGTATGAACAAGACGTTGGCGGGAGGTTTATAGAAGTTGAGATTTGTCGTTCTTTATCTATTACCGGACAAAATCTCTGAAATTCATGTCGTGTAATATGTCGGGTAACTGCATTAGATTGCAAATAAAAGCCAAATGGAATATTCTACGCACTGAAAAGCGATAACGAGATTGTCGTGTAATTAAATGTTATACACCCTATTAAATCACTCCCCTTGCATTTCATATTGGTATGGTATATAATACCATATATATGAAACCATTTCAAATTGTCTTGGACACAAATGTGCTTTATGCCGGGCTTCGATCAAAACGAGGTGCCTCATACAAGCTGTTGAAACATCTGAATTCAGGAAAATTTGAAATCAATTTGTCTGTGCCTCTTGTTTTAGAATACGAAGAGGTGTTACTCAGAAAACATCCGACACTAAACTTTACTGATAAAGAAATTGGACAAATTCTGGATTATCTATGCCACATCGCCAATTTACATGAGGTTTATTTTTTGTGGCGACCAATCCTGAAAGATCCCAAAGACGACATGATTCTGGACTTGGCTGTTCGGTCTAATTGCCAGTACATAGTTACATACAACACCCGTGATTTCTCCGGCGTTAATCAATTTGGAGTCCAGGTTGTCACAGCACAAGAATTTTTAAAAGCAATTGAGGTGATCTAATTTGAGCACATTAAGCGTAAGACTTCCCGAATCTCTTCATAAACGCCTGAAAGAAATGGCCGACAAGGAAGGTGTTTCAATGAATCAATTGATAACTCTAGCGGTCAGTGAAAAAGTTTCTACCCTATTGACCGTAGACTATTTGAAGGAAAGAGCCCAAAGAGGCGATCGTAAAACTTTTGACGAGTTGTTGGAAAAGGTGCCGGATACGGAGCCAGAAGAGTTCGATGAACTTTAGACTGGTAGACCGGGTGTATAACCATGCGTTACTGATTTCTCCTGTAAATATTAATTTTAAATTTCATGGTAGAAAAACCTGTAACTGGAATCCTGTGGTGGAAACCTGAACAATGGGAAAAGGCTAAACAGATGAGTTCTGACAGCCATGTTTTTGATGACACCTATGAAGATTGGAAAGAAGGTGCTGAAAAGGCACTTAAAAATTTCCAAGATCTTAGAATAACGGTTTATAGAATAGAAATAGAACTGGATGAATTAGTCAAATGGTGTAAGAATCAAAAGATGCCAATTGATTCAAAGGCTCGTTCAAGATTTGTTTCTATGAAAGTTCAAAAACATCATGAGTCACAATAAAAATAGCAGCAGCATAAAAAGCGCATCAACTGGGGACACGGACGTGCCATTGGTTTCTGAAGTTGCTTGTTTTAACTTTTTAGCCCTTTATTAACTCATAATGCCCGCGGCAGTTAAGCACCAAACCGTTATTGCACCTCAAATTCACAGTTCATTGAGAGAAGACAGGTTTTCGATTACTTTCAATTATGAAACCTAAAATCTGAATCGAAACTTCTGTCATCAGCTACTTGACAAGCCGTACTTCCCGTGATCTTGTTACTGCTGCCCGTCAACAATTGACAACGGATTGGTGGGAATCCAAAAAATCGCAGTACAAGCTGTTTGTGTCACAGCCGGTAATTTCAGAAGCATCTGATGGCGATCAACAGGCAGCCAAAAAGAGAATTACCGTTTTGGAAATACTGCCTTTATTGGAAGTAACGGATGAATCTGTTGAATTCGCAAAATTTCTGGTTTCAGAAACGCCATTTCCGGAAAATGCAGCAATTGATGCTTTACACATCTCTATTGCTTGTGTTCACCGGATGGATTTCATTTTAACATGGAACTTCAAACACATAGCTAACGCCTCTATACGTTCTAAACTTGAATTACTGGCAAGTAGCAAAGCTTTGAAATTACCCGTTATTTCAACACCGGAAGAATTGTTATTTTAACACTATGGAACAAGATCACATCATATCAGAAGTTCGAAAGAACCGGGAAAAATTGTCTGAGAAGTTTAACAATGATCTGGACAAACTCTTCGATCATTTTAAAAAGGAAGAGAAAAAATCCAAAGTAAAACTCAAGAACTTTCAGCCAAAAAGAAAGTCCGGATCCGTGGAGTAAACCGGTTCTTTAGTCAACGGCTCAAACGGACGATATTGCGGATTGGGGCTTTGAAGAGTTGCTTGCCTCGCCGTTTTACTGCCAAATCGTTAAACAGTAATTCTAAACCCCCTCCCACTTACCTTGTCCCAATAAGCATATCCAGCATCTTACGCGTGGCATATTTCCATTAAAATAATTTTCATCTATATTTTCATCCATCCCATAGAGTTAGCGGGGACCGGGTTGTTTTGTATCTAACCCATCTGATGCAAATAGCTGCGTAATCCTTAACGAACCATACAGACTATGGAGAAAGAAAAAATCGTATTAAACCTGGAAAATGAGGGGGAATGCCTCACCTTTTATGGCGAACCCGATTTTAGCGCCCCCGGAGTAGAGTTCGAATGTGTATTGGCTCCCGGCTCCAAAGGGCCCGAACCTCATATCCACACCGCACAAACGGAAACATTCCATGTAGTTTCAGGCGTGATGATTGCACGGCTGAAGGGACAGGATGAGATCACATTAGGCCCCGGGGAGACCATCACCGTGCCGGAAAAAATTGAACACTCATTCTCAAACGGGAGTGCCGATGAACCGCTCGTAACCAGAATTGTAGTTGAGCCCGCCCTCGATTTTCAATGGTTTTTATCGGAAGCGGCAAAATCGGCAATCCGGAATGGCGGAAACTGGAAAGATATGCCGCTTCTGGAAGCCGGCCGTTTAATGTGGTTATCGCGCGACCAACAGCGAGTGGGTGGTATGCCCTATGTTGTTCAGGACATTCTCTTTGGGGCCATCTCCTTGCTGGCGATGCTCACCGGAAGGGCGAAGAATATTGGGCCAAAGCCTCGAAGAGTTTAAGGCCGAATCTCCAATTTTATCAATTATCACTGTAAGCAGTCAGCTTACCGGACTGCAACCGTACACTGAATAAGGAGACATTTCCATGAAATTGATCTATAAAACCGCTGAAGCAAAAAAGCGGATTTTGGCCATGTATGATGAAAAACTAAACGCTTTGGGAATAGAGTTTGAGGAGATTGATGCCGATACTTCATTTGGAAGAACGAGGGTGATAAAAACCGGAAACAGCGCCGGAAAAGTGGTTGTGCTGTTTCATGGTATAAATGCGGGGGCGCCGGTTACACTTGAAGCTGTAAAAGAGTTGAGTGACCGATATCTCTTTTATGCGATCGATACCATCGGGCAGACAACCAAAAGTGCCGAGACTACTTTAGACATTAAAGGTGATGCGTATGCAATCTGGGCTGATGAAGTGCTGGATAAGCTCGGAATCCGGGAAGCTGATTTCGTGGGGGTATCTTACGGGGCGTATATTCTTCAAAAGTTGATGATTCACAAACCCGGCCGATTGAATTCGTGCATATTTATCGTTCCTGCAGGGCTGGTGAATGGATCTTTTGGCACCTCCATGATGAAGCTGTCGCTCCCCTTAATCCGTTTTATGATTACAAAAAAGGAGTCTCACCTGAACTCTTTTTTGAAGGCGTTTGTCCCCGGGAACGACGATTTTATGCATCGTTTTCAGAGAGAATTGCTTTTGGGTGTAAATATTGATTACAGGCGTCCACTTCTTTTAAAAGAGAGTGATGTATCGCATTTCACCAAACCTGTTTACATCATGGTTGCTGAGAACGATGTTTTCTTCCCGGGTATTCCGGCAGTTGAGAGGGCAAAAAAAATCTTCAAAAATTTGAAGGATGTTCACATTTTAAAGGGCAGTAAACATATGCCGGCTAGGGATATCTATCCTGAAATTCAGCAAAAAATGGCAACGTGGATCGGTTGAATGGCATCAGTGATTCACCGTTGGCACTGAAACACTATAAACTGATTACTGTAAAAGAACAACTTTCCCCCTTCCGTGTCCTGTTTCAACCTCCCGATGGGCTTCAGCGGCTTTCTCCAGCGGATAACGACTGCGAATATGGATTTTCAGTTTCCCATCGGCATAGAATTCAGCAAGTTCCTCGAGCCTGGTGACCGACCGTTTGCTACGGATAATTTTTACACCGAGATCCGGTGCCTTCTCAAAATCCACCAGCGTGCCAACACGATTACGGTTTTCAATCAATTCTACCGACGCCTCCAGGGCTCCTCTTCCGGCTGCATCAAGGGCGGCATCCACTCCATTCGGGGCAACTGCTTTCACACGATCGGTCAATCCTTCTCCATAGGTAACCGGGATTACTCCAAGAGACCGGAGATAATCGTGATTCGGTTCACTGGCAGTTCCAATAACACTGGTCCCGCAAATCTGTGCAAGCTGCACGGCAACCGTCCCTACAGCTCCGGCAGCGGCGTGAATCAGAACCGTATCTCCCCTCCGCACACCAAGTTCCTCAAGTGCGGTATGGGCCGTCTGCCCGGCACCTGACAATCCACCTGCGACCTCCCAGGGCATATTTTTCGGTTTTTGTACAATCTGATCTATAGGCACAACAACATATTCGGCGTAACAGGCCAGGGTTTGCCAGCCGAGCACTTCATCGCCTTCCGCGAAATGCTCAACTCCCTCACCTCTTATGTCGATCACACCGGCAAATTCATTGCCCAATATTTGTGGAAATGTTTCCTCAAACGGGCCACCCTTACCTGCAAACCAGCCGCTACGTACGGCGCAATCCACCGGCTGTACACCGGATGCCTTTATTCGTACCCCGACCTGACCGGGACCGGGTTGCGGATCGGGCAGTTCTGTCAGTTGAAGAACATCAGGTGTTCCATATTTTGAAAATGTGATTGCTTTCATGAATATGTGATTTTATTTGGTGGTGTTTTCAAAGTGAGATGGTTGAGTAGCCTTCATTCCTTTTTTTGCCACAAAGACGGAAAAACACGAAATTTAATTGCATTTTTTGTAAAACTTGATTCACATTATACCTTTGTGCTTTCGTGACTTCGTGGCTATTATAGTTAGTGTACTCAACCCGTTTCATCTGTAGTTTTTCCTTCTCGAGTTGTTCGTTTTTCGATATCCCAATCCTTCAGTGAAGGAACACCATTCATTCTCATAAGTTGAGCTGATTCCGGCTGCAATAAATCGTTTTCCAAAACTGTGAATGATAAAATGGGCCTTTGGAACAGGAGTACCAGTATCGCAAAAAGCCCCAAGACGATTCCGGTGGCCCAGAACATGGCACCCAGCCCAAACAGCTCAACAAAAGGCTGGCTGGCCAGCGGGGAGATGAACTGCCCCAGGAATATAAACGTGGTGAATCCGGCAACGGCCCGTCCGCGGATGGCTGCGGATGTTTCTGACGTCAGCCAGAAACTGAGGTTGGGGTACATCAGCCCCATCCCGAGGCCGTTCAATGCAAGGCCGATCAGGATGGGGACGAGCCCGGTGGCTGTACCGATCAGTATATACCCGACCCCCATCAATCCGAAATTGAACCCGAGAATGGTTACATAACCAAACCGCGCCCGTATTCGTCCGTAGGTAAAAGAGGTTGCCATCCCGAACAGAGTGGAAACGGCGATCGACATCCCGCTCACCAGCGGCCCTGCGCCTGTCATTTTTTCCAGGTAAAAGGGAATCTGCAGCGGAATGAAATAGAAAACGGTGGCGCCAAGAAGTAATACTCCATAGATAAAACCGAGCAGCTTAAACGGATGCTGAATGGTACCGTTCACCGAAAGCTTCTTATCATTTTCTTCATCACCGGGCAGTTCGGGTTCAGGTAATGCTGCCAGGGCCATCGGAATGAGAATCAGGGAGAAAAGGTAAATCACGAACGGCAGCCGCCATCCCGATTCGGCCAGTAGTCCGCCGCTGACCAGGAAAACCACTCCTCCGAAGCTCATAAACGCTGCCTGCCAGCCCATAATTTGGGCCCGCGCCGTTCCTTCGTAGTAATCGGCAATGAGGGTGGTTGCGGTGGTCATGACACCGGCTACAGCCACACCCAGGAGAGCACGCCCTGCAAGGATGGCCCCGAGCGATTCAAGGTAGATCCCGGAGCTTCCGGCAATGGCATATAAAACCATCGAAGGCAGCAGCAATTTCCTGCGGCCGGCCCGATCTACAATCAGTCCGGCAATCGGCGCAGCCAGAACGATAAAAAGCGCCGGAGTGGTGAGGACAAACCGGATCCAGAACTCCACATTTTCCACGGCAGCAAAATGGGCCTGCATTGACGGCAGGGCCGGGGCGATGGTAGCCCCCGACATCACCGTGAGGCTGCTGACCAGCAGGAGTGTGGCTTTGGTTTTAAAGTTGTTGGTTTTTTTGTTCATGTTCATGGTGTAATTTGCGTCAGAGACATGGTATGTCTTTCCTCCACTTTGTTGCAATCTGCTTTAGTAAAATATCCGGCCCCGGATCACTGTTTGATTTTTAAACAGACATACCATGTCCTGTAGCGGCTTAAGTTTATGATAAATAATACGGAATGACCTGGCAGAGTGCGATAGCCAGTGTATTCCTGGTCCCGATCTTAGGGGCTCCTGCAAGAGACATTCCCCGAAACCCAAACTCTGCGAGGACCTAACGGACTCTCACAGGTTCTTTTTCAGATGCCCCCTTTTTTCATGATTTCCTCAAATTTTTCATCCAACTGAGGCACATCCGGAAGCTTGATCCTAAACGTTTGTTCGAGGGTTTCTTTCAATTCATATGTGGTATGGAGAATACGTTTTTCGGTTCCTTCATTCAGTGTGTGAATCGACAGCTCATTTCCCCGCAGAGCATAGCGGCGTTTCGGATTGATATCAGACCGGGCTGCAATCAAGCCGGTCACAAAATGAGATTCCGGATGGTTCGATAGATACCAGTTGATTACTTCATAGTCCTCCCTGAAGTGCTCATCCAGGTTAAACCGGTAGAGGGATTTCCATTCATCTTTTACAAATGACTGGAGTGTATACTCCCCGCCATTCCGAATCAGTTGATAGGGTTCATGCGGAGTCTCCTGCTCGCCGGCGGTTTCCAGCAGCAGCGGACCTGTCAGCCCGAGTCCGCCAAATCCCACATCCGCTGCATACTCTTTCCCATCCACTTCAATATACAGCAGCATGTGGCCGCGGGGCGTGATGCGGTTTTCAGGTACATTCCAGAGGATCCGTGCAACCAGGCCTTTTACGAAAAACCCCAGGGCTTCCAGCACGTGCTTAAAAAGCAGGTTATGCTCAAAACAGTATCCTCCCCGTTCGTCATGTACCAGTTTTTGTTGAAGTGATTCAGGATCGAGATTGACAGGTATCCCTAAAAAGGGGTTCAGGTTTTCGAAGGCGATTGCTTTTGGATGAAGCAGGTGCAGCTCCTGCAAAACTTCAGGTGTTGCTTTTTGCTCTCCACGATAACCGATCCGTTCAAAGTAGGCATCAAGATTTATTGATATTTTCATCGTGTTTATTCTCTGTTGCTGATTTAATTTTTAATCCATAGTACAGGATCACTCCGATAAGAAATCCCAGTATATTTCCGGATAAAACTCCCAATAGAAAGGTATCTTGTAGTACTCCCATCACTACTCCCGCCGGCAGTGCCATACTCATGGCTATTACAATCAATTTGTTAAATACCCGGTTTGATGGAACCATCCGTAAACCACTCATTCCTTTTGTTCTGATGATCGGTGCTGATCTTCATCCTTTAATTCAATCTGATTAAGAAAGTGGAATACCCATTCTTCTATTTCCCTGTCTATTTTCTTGACAATCCGTGTAAACTGGGAGAAAGAAGCAGCATGATTCGAGTTGTTTTTTTCCATAGCATAATCAGGCTGCATGTTCACCTTTATTCATTGCATTTTTCTTCTTAACCAGTGCGTCACTAAACCAGATAAATTCATCAAGAAACTGTTCGGTCATATTAGCAATCTTCTCATTATGCGGTTCCAGCAAATCGTCAAAGGCGTTCTGAACATGGGGTACCAGTAATTTCATTGGCATAGGGAATGCACCAATACCTAAAATCACATTCTGAAGTTGACTGGACGCATTGATGCCTGCCATTCCACCGGCTGAAGTTGCCACTACACCAATTGCTTTTTTATGAAATTCCGAGTAAAAATGGTCAATAGCATTCTTGATTACACCAGAAAAACTGGCTTGATATTCAGGGGTCACAAAAATGATGGCATCACTCTTATTTAAGCGCTTGCTAATTTGTTCAATCCGATCTTTAGCCTGTTTGTCGTAACCGGCTTCATGCCCCATTATCGGGAGCGGGTCAGCGGCAAGGTCAATGAGATCTGTCTCAATTTCCTTTTCCTTCAATTTTAACGCCACGTAATGTGCCGGCCTGTGCGATTCTCTTCCTTCTCGTACGGATCCTAAAAGAATGGTTACTTTCATTGTATTCGTTATTTTGTGTTCTGTTTTTGATTTAAATAAAATTTTTGGTGATGTCAGGTTCCTGTATCCCTGTAATTCCCAAAATCCGCCAGGATTCCAAGCCGGGTGAACAGCTCTTTCGGGTCGAATTTCAGCTCCTTGTGCAGTTTATGAACCTGAACTCTGGCCTGTTTGATTGCTTCGCTGTTCTCCCACTTCACAATGGTAACAATGTTGAATTCAGCCGTTTCGGAGACCTGTTCCAGGATAACATCCCGGATAAATCCGGGCAGAGTCCGGAGCCGTTCGTGTGTGATACGAACCTTCTCCAGAAATTCAGGTCGTCCGGCATCCGGCACTGCAAATTTGTCTACTCTGTATATATGTTGCGATCTGTTTTTATAATGAGATTGATTGCTCATACTGATCATTTCTCCTTTTGGTTTGTTTGGCTCACGATCCGATCTTAGTTCGATCTCATCAGTGTTATCACTTCCTCAACATCCGATTGATCCCGGATGGTAAGCAAGGCAAGTTTTGGCGAATCGAGGTTTACCGGGTGCGGGCCAACCCGTCCTTTTTCTCTGAGCTTCACACCGACCTCCCTGGGAAAATAGAAATGGGCAACGCGGTCTCCGTGAAGGTGTCCGATCTCACGGCCTTCCACCTTGAAAGAAAATTCGTCGCGTTTCTCCTGACCGGCTGAAACTCCGACCCATGAGGTGACTTCATCTGTAATCTGCTTACTTGCTGTTTTTTGTTTGTTCATTATTTATTCCACTTTACTTGTTAGAGTCTTTGATCTATATGGTTGATATCAGAGCCGAACTCTGTCAGGATCCGTCAGCCGACGGAACTCTGACAGGTTCTCTGATGTGACTTTGGAACCAAATAATGCATTTACATTCTTAGTTGAACTCTTCTGCATTCTCCTCTGCCCACTGCCGGAATGTTCGCGGCGGACGCCCGGTAACTTCCTCAACCACCGGGCTGATTGTGTACGCCTCCGGCGGCGGGTTTTTGGTCCATGAGATCACATAGTCGATCATCTCCTGTTCCAAACCGTGTTCATCTTTCATCCGCCGCTGCTCCTCTGCTTCGGACCTCTCTTCGAATCGAATCTCTTTCCCGGTCACCCCCGCTATGATCTGCACGGCTTTTGCGGGACTCAGCACTTCCGGGCCAGTCAGTACCAGTTCCTTACCCGTATGACCGTTTTGGGTGAGCGCCGCAACCGCAACAGATGCGATATCGGCCGGATGGATATATGCGGTTCTCCTCTGGCCAAATGCTTCTCTTGCTACACTCTCATTGCGGATGGATTCCCTCCACTCAAGCGCATTCGACATAAACTCTTGTGGCTGGAGAATTGTCCACTCCAGGCTGCTCGATTTCACTGCGTCTTCAACAGGGCCCGGAACACCACTCCATAATACGGTCACGCACCGCACACCGGCCTCCTCAGCCAGGCGGATCAGCTCGGGAGCCGATTCCAGCGGGCCGAAACCCTCACCGTTAATCGTGATAAAATGTGTGCCTGTTACCCCTTCAAAGGCCGGTGCTACGGTTTCGGGTTTGTTCAGGTCTCCTGAAACTACGTCTACCTCTTCTGGAAAATCCGCCTTTTCAGGATTTCGTGTAAGAGCCCTTACACGATAGCCATTTTTCAGAAGCTCGGTTACAATGTGGCCACCTATATGTCCGGTCGCTCCTGTTACCAGGTAGAGGTTTTGCTTGGTGTCATTTTTAGCAGAATCCATACTATTCTCCATCTACGATTTCGGATATGGCTGCCAGAAATTTCTGTTCCACAGCTTCCCAGTTAACCACATTCCAGAATGCTTCGATATAGTCAGTGCGCAGATTCTGATAGTGGAGGTAATAGGCGTGTTCCCATACATCCAGGCCAAGGATCGGTGTTCCTTTTACATCAGCTACATCCATAAGTGGATTGTCCTGATTGGGTGTGGAAGTAACTTCAAGCTCACCATCATCATTGACAATCAGCCAGGCCCAGCCGGAACCGAAACGTGTAGCTGCGGCGTTGGCAAATTCTTCTTTAAATGTTTCAAAAGAGCCGAATGTTTTACTGATTGATGAAGCAAGCTCTCCTCCCTGGTTTGGAGTGCCTAAGCCGTAAGGCGTTAACACCGACCAGAACAGGCTGTGGTTGTAGTGCCCGCCACCGTTGTTGCGCACGGCAGCCGGGTGGCTTGAAACCGATTTGAGAATTTCAGCCAAAGGCTTCGATCCAAGTTCTGTTCCTTCAATAGCGGCATTCAGTTTGTTCACATAACCCCGGTGATGTTTGGTGTGATGGATCTTCATCGTTCTTACATCGATATATGGCTCCAGGGCGTTGTATGGATATGAAAGTGGTGTAAGTTTTTGTGTCATAATTCTTTGCTCCGTCAATTAATGTTCGAATGCAAAGTAGAAATTTTATTTATTAAACAAAATATACACTTTGTTTATTTGTATAATATTTTTCTATCGACCTCATTGCCGATCCAGGGAACTGTTAGAGGGTGCTCATTATTTAATTAGACAGGCAATTGCTATCTTTAAACTGAATTAATGCTTTGTTTAATATGAAAACGACTCTACCGGAAAACGAAAAGGCACTTTGGGTACTTAAAAAAAAAGGGGCACAACCAATATCTGTTATCGCTTCTGAACTGGACATAACTATTGAAGGTGCCCGATTTCACCTTTTGAAGCTTGAAAAAGAGGGCCTGGTTCAATCTCGATCGGTTGCAAAAGGCCGCGGAAGGCCAAAACAGATTTGGTCGCTGACCGACAAAAGCAATTCCCGTTTTCCCGATACTCATGCCAATCTTACCGCCAATCTTATCAATATGATGAGGGAAACGCTGGGGGAGGATGCCGTAAAACAGGTTATAGAAAAACATGAGAGCACAATGTTGTCAAGGTACTCAAAAGAAATTCAAGAGGATTCTGACCTGGAATCGCGAATTGCACAACTTGCCGATATCCGAACCAGAGATGGCTATATGGCCGAATATGAAAAAGATGAAGAAGGCTTTCTGCTGATTGAAAACCACTGTCCCATTTGTGTGGCAGCCAAAGCATGTCAGCAATTTTGCAGGGCAGAAATGAACATTTTTCAATCGGTTTTAGGAGAAGATGTTCATATCAAAAGAACAGAACATATTGTAGCCGGAGAACGCCGGTGTGCCTACAAGATCAAGCCCAGTATTTAAAATGTTTATTTCCTGATCTTCATCCCCTCATTATTTAATTCATAAGCTCACCTCCACTTTTCTTCCTGAAAAAATAATTGACTGTTCTATTTGAATACTGTATTTTACCAATCAGTTAATTAACCCTTTAGTTAAATTACAAACCGTTATGCCAGCCGACCAATTAAGCACAACATTTCAGGCACTTGCCGATCCAACACGCCGAGCCATTCTTGCCAGCCTAACAACGGGCGAGAAAACCGTCTCCGATCTGGCCGAACCGTTTGATATGACCATGCCGGCTATTACCAAACATCTCAAGGTGCTGGAAAAAGCCAACCTTATCGAGCGAAGCCGTGAAGCTCAATACCGCCCCTGCCGTCTTCATCCAGAACCGTTAAAAGATATTGATGAATGGATCAGCGGGTACCGGAAGTTCTGGGAGGCAAGCTTTGACCGGCTGGAAGAGTACCTGAAACAACTACAAACAAAGGAGAAAAGTGATGAGTAAAGAAAAGAACCAAACTGTAGAAACAAGAGACAATGAAATCATTTTCACCCGTGCGTTTAATGCCCCGCGTGAACTGGTTTTTGAAACCTACACCACCTGCGAACATTTGATGAACTGGTGGGGTCCGCGAAGCTGGCCGCTCAGTTACTGTAAAATCGATTTTCGCCCGGGCGGGGTGTGGCACTATTGTATGAAAGGTCCGAATCCAGAAGATGAGTCATGGGGAATTGCCTTCTACAAGGAAGTTGAAGAGCCCAAAAAAATCGTTTATAACGATCATTTTTCCGATAAGGATGGCACTGTGAATACCGGCATGCCCTCATTTGATACGATCATACATTTCACCCCGGAAGGTGACAAAACTGTGGTGAAAGTTATTTCAACTGTGGGGTCAAAAGAGGAGGTAGAAAAACTGGTTGAGATGGGAATGATCGATGGGTTCACCGAAACCTGGGATCGCCTGGAAGAGCATCTCGCGGCCATTCAATAACAAAAATCTTTGCGTTCCTTAGCGCTTTGGCGGTTTAATCTATCAGAGCTAAGTTCTGCACATCTATTGTGTGAGGTATCATAACATACTCAACCTCCGAACTTTCAACCTGAACTAAAATTGTGTTCATGAACAGCCAAGGGTGTTATTAATAAAACTTTTTTTTCTTTACAGAATTATTTTGCATTCACGAAAAATTAATCAATAAACTGGTTCTATCATGTACAATAATCACGTACTTTAACGGCCTTTTACTGCAATTTTAATGTGAGTTCGATATAACATATAGAAAGAATCGTCAGTTAGAGCGCAGTCCCGACGTATTTCAGGAGGGACGAAGTCGAAAACTCATATATCGCTACGCGTGCAACAGATGAGCGACTTCATTCCTCGGAAAAAGCACCCTCG
>JAFIES010000044.1 GCA_020832415.1 Balneolaceae bacterium
TAGCCATATTGGAGCGTATGACGCTTAAACAGCTATTTTCCGAACAATCACTCACACAGATAGAGACCCTTGATCGCAACCAGTTGGGACTCTTTGACTTTTAACCGGACACTACTGATAGATAACTGTTAATGCATGAAATGCATATATATATCCATAATAAAAATCAATAATTATGCGCAATTTGTATAAAAATTTTCTATGTAAATGCAAACGCAATCTCAGCAATGCGGCGGGCATTGGGGAGTCATATCTATTGGAACGGCAAGTGTATCGCGGTAGTGAGAGCCAAATCGGATGGTGCTGTCTATAATGTCAAACTCTTCATCAAACAGCTTTTCATAAAAACCGGGGCCGTAATGGGTGTAGCTGATATAGACATTTCCACTGAGCATCCTACTACAATGATCACCCGCTCTAAATAATGGGGAAACAAATTGCAGTTTTTCATTCAAAATAAATGTGTAGATAACTTTATCATCCGGCTGGTTTATGCCCTGTCTTAAAATTTGTGGAGGCCCCCACACAGAAAATGGACCTAAACCATCACCTACTCGTAGTACGATGGTGCCACCGTTAAGCGGCCCGAATACAACATCAATCGGGTTATAACAGTTTTGGTTTGGGGGAGTAACCAATGGCTCCGGGTTTGTGGTGGTAATCGTATAAGCTTCAACTTCTGCACCATCAGAGCGCTCAACCAGAAGTTGGTACTCATTGTCGGGGATTACCCCGCCGGGAACGATAAAATTGCGCAGGAAAATGCCTTCATGCTCCCTGGCGGTGCTTTCCAGTACCATGGATGTGCCTGCGGTGAGGTTGCTGAGTGTTACCGTGGCATCAATCTCCCGGGTGGCCTCCATTGTAAAGGGAGCTTTAAGATCTCTGACCCGGATGTAGTTTGTCTCTTCCCTTACATCCAGCGAACCGTAAATGGCATAGATGCCGGTTTCTTCGTCGATGGGGTCTAAGGAATTATCGCAGGAAAACAGAATCAGAATAAATAGCAGAATGCCGGAAAAATGCAGGGACTTAATTCTCATAAACAGTCATTACATACTTTGAGTGAAAATAATTTAAAAAAACATTCAACCGTAAGAATATTATAAACAGTGTGCAAGTAATAAAAAAAATGATGTTTTGATTGAGAAGTGTTTTAATAATTATTTCTGAATTTGATGGTTGCTTTTCAATAATTGAACCGATAGTTTCTCTGAGCATGAAAAATGAAATCGTACATAATACCTGGTGGTGGCACAGCCTTACATATTTGGCAGTGGAATCATTATGAGTTAACGATTTTTAAAGAAATTTTTTTAAAACCCACTGCAGTAACCTGGAGTGGGTTTTTTTATTTTAAGGAATATGACATTCAAACAATTTTCCGAACTGGCAAAAACCTATTCGGCAATACCCGTTTCAAGGCGGATGCTTGCCGATGTGCTGACGCCGGTATCGCTCTTTCTTTCCATCCGTGAAGATGCACAGTATCCGTTTTTATTTGAATCGGTAGAGGGCGGCGAGCATCTTGCGCGGTACTCTTTTTTGGGGTGCAATCCGTATCAAACACTCCGATTTAATGGTGAACAGGTAACCCTGAGTAAAAGTAAGGGTGAGCCCGAACTCCTCAAAGAACCCTATTTTGAAGTACTCAACCGTCTCACAAGCGAACATTCTGAACCGAAATTTCCCGATCTTCCGCGACTAACAGGCGGCGCAGTTGGATTTTCATCGTACGATACGGTTCGTCAGGTTGAATCACTTCCGGATGTTCCGGCCGATGATCTGAATATCCCCGAAGCCATCTGGTCTTTTTATGATGAAGTGTATGCGTTTGATCATGTAAAACAACAGATCGTGCTGATGAAGACGGTATTCATCAAACCGGATACAGACCTGAAGAATGCTTTTGAATCCGCTCAAATTGCACTCGATACCATGGAGAAGCAGGCGGTTAAAAGTGTAACCACCGGTGAATCGTTCAGCCTGGATGCGGAAAAAATATCCAGCAATGTAGAGCAGGGCCGTTTTCATGACATGGTTGAAACTGCGAAAGAGTACATTTATGAGGGCGATATTTTCCAGGTGGTGCTCTCCCAGCGTTTTGAAGTTCCTTTTGAGGGCGATTCGTTTACCCTATACAGGGCTTTAAGAATGGTGAATCCATCGCCGTATCTTTTCTATCTGAATTTTGATGATTTTGCGCTGGTGGGTTCATCACCGGAAGTTCTGGTTCGCGTAACCGATACTGAAGCACGCTTGCTGCCCATTGCAGGAACGCGCCCGCGCGGTAAAAATCATGAAGAAGACCTCGCGCTTGAAGAGGACCTTAAAAACGATCCGAAGGAGATAGCCGAGCATATTATGCTGGTAGATCTGGGCCGGAATGATCTTTCACGGGTTTGTAAATCAGGAACGGTTCACCTGGAAAGAAACCAGGCTATCGAACGGTTTTCTCATGTGATGCATATCGTATCGGATGTGGTTGGGGAAATATCCGAAGATAAAAGCTCGGTAGATGCCCTGATGCAGTGTTTCCCGGCCGGAACGGTAAGCGGTGCCCCGAAAATACGTGCCATGGAAATTATTGATGAATTGGAGCCAACCAAACGAGGACCATACGCCGGTGCCGTTGGCTATTTCGATTTTTCCGGAAATATGGATACATGCATCACCATCAGAACGATGGTTGTAAAACCGGGTACGGTTTACATCCAGGCTGGTGCGGGAATCGTTGCAGACAGTGATCCTCAAAAAGAGTTCGAAGAAACCCAAAACAAAGCTGGTGCCCTTGTTGAGGCACTCAGTGTGGCGCTTGAAATAACTAAATAAGAGACATGAGTATCAGGTAGTGAGTATCGAGAATCTCACTACCTGATACTTGATACTCAATACGATTATGAAAAAACAAAAAACCATTCTCTCCGGAATTCAGCCATCGGGAAAACTCCATATCGGGAACTATTTTGGTGCGATGCGGCAGCATATCCAGATGCAGGATGAGGGAGATGCCTTCTATTTCCTGGCGAACTATCACTCGCTGACCTCCATCAACGATAGAGATAAACTCCGGGAATTTACCACAGATGTGGTTCTTGATTACCTGGCACTGGGGCTGGATCCAAACAGATGCACATTTTTTGCCCAGTCGGATGTTCCCCAAACCACAGAACTGGCCTGGATTCTCGGTTGCTTGACACCCGTTTCATTGATGGAGAAGGGGGTATCCTACAAGGATAAAGTGGCACAGGGATTAAACCCGAATATTGGCCTCTTTACATACCCTATATTACAGGCAGCGGACATATTGATCTATCATTCTGATCTGGTGCCGGTTGGGGAAGATCAGAAACAGAACATCGAGATTTGCCGCGATCTTGCAGGAAAACTAAATCGTGCTTACGATAAAGAGCTGTTGGTTATCCCCAAGGAGTATATCGTAAAAAGCGTGGCAATTGTACCCGGTATTGATGGCCGGAAAATGAGTAAATCGTACGATAACACCATCAATATTTTTGATGAGGGTAAATCCCTGAAAAAAAGAGTAATGTCCATTCAGACTGACTCTACGGCACTTGAAGATCCCAAAGATCCTGACACGTGCAATGTGTTTGCACTGATAAAACTGTTTGCTGAAAACGATCAAAAAAATGAGATCGCTGAAAAGTACAAGGCAGGCGGGTATGGATATGGCCATGCCAAAAAGGAACTGCTTGGCCTTATAAACGATTACTTTGCTGAAGCCAGAGAACGAAGAAAAGAGCTGGAAAAAGATATGGACTATGTGCACGATGTATTACAGGAAGGTGGCAAAAAAGCCCGAGAACGAGCTGAAACTGTAATGGAACCGATTCGCGAGGCAACCGGATTGTACAGAAGTTTTAAGTATGAGTAGTCAGTATTGAGTAACAAGTATCAAGAACCTAAATGCTCGATACTCTATACTGTTATCTACATTTAATTATCAATTTTTTTAATAAACGTATAAAGCATTTTTTGAATTTCAATGATCGATTGGTTGAGCTTTTCAAAACTCTCATCAGCTAAATATGAAAGATTTTTAGAAATGATTAATTGTGTTTCCAATTCATATGCAGAACCATTTGCAACCTTTAAAAAACGAGCAAATTCTCTGCTTGATGATCTTCCGGCTCCTTCAGCAATGTTCGAACTGATAGAAACAGAACATCTTCGTATTTGTGATGTCAGCCCATACAATTCATGTTTAGGAAAATTTGATGTTGCTCTGTATACATCTGTGGCCAAATCAACCGATTTCTGCCAGACAATGAGTTCTTTATAATTATGCACGATATTTTTGTCTATTTGGAAATTGAATCTGTATGTATGAACCATTTTTTTCAAAACCCTTACACTAAAAATCTCAATACTCACTACCTGATACTCGATACTAAATGATCTTAATCATCGACAATTACGATTCCTTTAACTACAACCTTGTTCACATTGTTGGTTCTGTAACTGAGGATTACAAAGTGGTACGGAATGATGCCATCACCATTGAGGAAATACGGGAACTAAAACCGGAAAAAATTCTGATATCACCCGGCCCGGGTCGGCCGGAGGATGCGGGTATCACAGAAGAGATTATACGGCTACTCGGGCCTGAAATCCCAATTCTGGGAGTTTGCCTGGGGCACCAGGCCATAGGTCAGGTATTTGGAGCCAGGGTAGTACACGCTCCCAGTTTAATGCATGGCAAAACATCTGAAATTGTGCACGATGGAAAAACGGTATTTCAGGGTGTTGATGAAAACTTTACTGCAACACGATACCATTCATTAGCGCTTCAGCCCGACTCTGTATCTGATCAGCTTGAAGTAAGCGCTAAAACCGCAGATGGTGTAATAATGGGTGTGCGGCACAAGGAGTTTCCGATTGAGGGTATTCAGTTCCACCCGGAGAGTATTCTTACGGTTGAAGGACCCAAAATCGTAAAAAACTGGCTGAAACTGACATACGCGTCTGCTTGATTCATAAATTTAATTAACAAAAGTGGCACAATTGTTTACAGACATATTAGAGAAAATTTCGAGATCAGAAAACCTGACTAATGAAGAAGCATCCGGTGCTTTGAAGCTGATTTTGAAAGGGGATATATCCAATGAGGAAGTTGCGGGGTTTTTAATCTCCATGAGAATGAAAGGCGAAACGGTTGATGAATTGACAAGCTTCGTAAAAGTGATGCGAGATCACGCCGTAAGAGTAGAAGTTGATACAACAAATGCGGTTGATCTGTGTGGTACCGGTGGCGATAAATCGGGAACATTCAATATTTCCACGGCGGCCATGTTTGTGGTTGCAGGTGCAGGAGTACCGGTACTTAAACATGGCAACAGAAGTGTTTCGAGCAACAGCGGAAGCTATGATGTACTGGAAAGCCTGGGTGCAGTGCCAAATCTTCAAAAAGAGGAGGTAGAGAAGATGTTCAATGAAACGGGCATGGCCTTTATGTTTGCGCCGAACTTTCATCCCGCATTGCGATATGTGATGCCGGCCAGACGTGCGCTCAAAATGCGAACTTTCTTCAATATGCTTGGCCCGCTTCTCAATCCGGCTGATGTAAAGCATCAGTTTGTAGGTGCTTACAGTAAAGAAGCGGCCGGTATGATGATCCAGATTCTGGGAAATCTGCACACCGAAAATGCATATTCAGTAAACTCTCACGATGGACTGGATGAAGTAAGTCTCTCTTCACAATGTGAAATTTTTGAGCTCGAAAACAGTGTTTCCGGTAATTCTATAACTTTTGATCCCGTATCTCTCGGTTACGATAAAGTTGAACTTGAGGAACTAAAGGGCGGAGATGCAGATGAGAATGCCGGAATTATCAAAAGGATTCTCGAGGGCGCTTCAACGGATGCACAGCGGAATGTAGTGGAGATGAATGCAGCTTTTGGTATCCGGGTATCTAATGTTACGGATAGCCTCGAAAAAGCTAAGGAGATGGCATCGAAAAGTATCGATAGTGGTGAAGCTCTTAAGAAACTTGAGCTTTTTATCAGCGAATCTCAAAAAGTATCCGGTGAGTTTTAAACAATGGATATCTTAGAAAAAATTGTGCGACAGACAAAAGATGATCTCTCAAAAAGGAAGAGGGAAGTTACACTTCGGGAACTGGAATCGTTTGCACACTATGAAAGTGAAACAAGAAGCTTTTCTAAAGCACTCATCAAAGAACATGATGTATCGATCATTGCTGAGGTTAAAAAAGCATCACCATCAAAGGGCATTATCCGGGAAGATTTTGATCCACTGATGATTGCTGAGCAATACATTGAAGGCGGGGCATCGGCAATTTCTGTTCTGACGGACGAACCATTTTTTAAAGGCTCACTGAACTACCTTAAAATCATTCGAAATATCAGCCCCATTCCATTGCTGCGCAAAGATTTTATTGTAGAACCATATCAGATAAAAGAGGCACGGGCATTTGGTGCTGATTCGATATTACTGATTGTAAGTATGTATGAAGGCAGTCAGCTTTCTGAACTGATAGCAGCAGCAAATGAGTTTGGTTTGGAGGCGCTGGTTGAATGCTACACTGAAGAGGAATTCTTAGATCTGAATTGGGACGAAGTAAAAATTGCCGGTGTGAATAATCGCAATTTATCTACGTTTGAAGTAGACCTTCACCGTGGTGTTGGAATTTTATCGAAGGCACCTGAGGGTGTAGTTCGGGTATCAGAAAGCGGAATTCACAAACCAGAGGATATGGCTGAGCTTTGGAAAAATGGAATTCACTCGGCTTTAATTGGAGAACATTTTATGCGCCAGACTGAAATTGGAAAGTCGTTGAAAGAATTCATTGAAAAATCTCAGGAACGAATGGATATCAACAATTAATTTTTATGCATGTTTACAGAATCTGAAAACAGGACGAAAGTAAAAATTTGTGGACTCACAACACTTGAGGATGCACGATTTGCATCCGGTGCACTGGCCGATTATCTCGGTTTTATCTTTTATGATGGAAGCCCGCGATTTGTGGAACCGGCCAAAGCAGGAGCTATTATTAACTGGATTGAAGGCCCTGAAAAAGTAGGTGTTTTTGTGAACCAGCCGCTGGATGATGTGAATAGCATCGCCAAACAGACCGGTATCAATCTTGTACAACTTCATGGAAATGAATCGCCCGAATATTGTGAACTGGTAGATATACCTGTTATAAAAGCCATTCACATTACAGCAGATTCCACTGTTGATGAGGTAAAATCAAAAATTAAACTGTATGACTCAGTGGCAGATTATTTCCTGTTCGATACCAAAACAGATGGAAAATGGGGCGGAACGGGCAAAGTTTTCAACTGGACTCTATTAGCGGATATAGTTGAAGAGAGGCCGTTTTTTCTTTCCGGAGGATTGAATTCAGACAATATCAAACGGGCAATAGAGACTGTAAATCCAACGGTAGTTGATCTGTCGAGTGGGCTGGAAGAATCTCCAGGCCTCAAAGATTTTGATAAAATGGAGCAGTTTTTCGAATTGATGCGGGAAATATGGGAAGAACAGGAATTTTAATGGAGTAATGAGTATTGAGTAATAAGTATAGAGATGACCTAAAAATCCTGATCTCTTTGACTAAATACTCTCTACCCGATACTAACTACACAACACAAAAAATAATGAAATACACAGCACCTACAAAAGAAGGATACTTCGGAAAATTTGGCGGTAAGTTTGTGCCGGAAATTCTAATTCCTGCACTCGAAGAGCTTGAAATAGCTTATGAGGAATCACTAAACGACCCGCTTTTCCAGAAAGAGTATCACGATCTGCTAAAGGAGTACGTTGGCAGGCCTACAAAACTTACGTATGCAAACAGGCTGACCGACCACTACGGTAAAGGCAAAATCTATTTCAAACGGGAAGATCTTTGCCACACAGGTGCGCATAAAATCAATAATGCAATTGGACAGTTGTTACTTGCCCGAAATATGGGAAAAACACGAATTATTGCAGAAACAGGAGCAGGTCAGCACGGTGTGGCAACAGCTACAGCATGTGCAAAGTTTGGTTTCGATTGTGTGATATACATGGGAGCCGAAGATATGGAACGCCAAAAGCTGAATGTTGACAGAATGAGGCTTCTTGGTGCAGAAGTTCGATCGGTAACCAGTGGATCTCAAACTCTTAAAGATGCCACGAATGAAGCGATTCGAGATTGGGTAACCAATGTTGAGAATACGTTTTATATCATCGGTTCGGTAGTAGGGCCGCATCCTTATCCTGTAATGACACGAAATTTTCATCGGGTGATTGGTGAAGAGACAAAAGAACAACTAAAGCATGCCGAAGGCCGTCTGCCCGATTACCTGGTAGCATGTGTGGGCGGTGGCAGTAATGCAATCGGTTTCTTCTACCCGTTTATTGAAGATGAGGATGTAAAAATGATTGGCATTGAAGCGGCCGGTTTAGGAGCAGATACGGATCAAACTGCAGCAACACTAACAATTGGCACTCCTGGTGTGCTTCACGGGTCGCTCAGTTATTTGCTGCACGATACGGAAGGACAGGTACAGCTTGCACACTCCATTTCAGCGGGATTGGACTATCCGGGAATCGGGCCTGAGCATTCATACCTGTTTGATACAAAAAGAGTTCACTATTTCGGTATAACCGATCAGCAGGCGATGGATGCAGTGAAGCGAGTTTCTGAAACAGAAGGAATTATCCCGGCTATCGAAACTGCGCACGCTTTTGCATACCTCGAAACATTGATGCCATTAACTCAAAAAGATGAGATTGTGGTTGTAAACTGTTCTGGTAGGGGCGATAAGGATATGAAAACCATTTCCGAGTGGTTTAGCTGACCTAATTGACAAATCATACAAAGCAGGTGTTATAATTCTTATCATTTACCTACCTTTTCTATGGACCTGATATGGATATCGATGATTTTAATAACTATTTAAACAAACTATTGTGATCACCACGCAAAAAAGCAGAGTCAGCTCACTTTTCGAACAGCGAAAAGACAACTCAAAAATCATGTCTTTATTTATCACTGCGGGTTATCCCGACCTGGGCTCTACCGTTGATTTAATTCTCGGTTTTGAGAAAAACGGAGCAGACATCATCGAACTGGGTATGCCTTTCAGTGACCCTCTCGCTGATGGCCCAACCATCCAGTACGCCAGTAATGTGGCCATTTCGAACGGTATCACCATGAAAAAAATCTTTGAAATGGTGAAAGAGGTACGGAAATCATCCGAAATCCCAATCATTCTAATGGGTTACATCAACCCGATAATGAGATATGGAATGGAGGAATTCTGCCGGGATGCAGCAGAGTGTGGAGCTGATGGATTAATCCTGCCCGATTTACCGCCTGAAGAATCCACAATTATTTCAGAATCGGCAAAGAAATATAATCTTGATATTATTTATCTTGTAGCACCAAATTCAACAGATGCTCGAATGAAAAAGGTTGATGATCTCAGTTCCGGCTTTGTTTATTGCGTATCGGTAACCGGTGTTACGGGAGCCAGAAAGGGCGAGGAAGTTGCCAAATCAGTGGATCGATTTATCGGCAGAGTTAACCAATATGTAACAAAGAATCCAAAGCTTGTTGGCTTTGGGATTAAAAATCATGAAGATGCCAAACTGATTGCAAAACAGGTGGATGGTTTCATTGTAGGAAGTGCTCTGATCGATACCATCAGAAAAAATTATCCAAATAATGACTGGATGCAGAACGTTCTTTCTTTCGTGAACGAACTGAAATATGGAACAAAAGAAACTTAACCTGACCTTTTTACTATGAGATTTACGTTTTTCGCACTTCTTGGCCTGCTTTTCATTGCAACCGCTGCCTGTGATAGTGACTACAGGCCTATGTCTATCGGGGGAATTGATGAAGTTATAGTTGTGATGGATTCCACCATGTGGAACAGCGAAACAGCTCTTGCTATAGAAGAAACATTTGGAAAAGGCATAGAAACTTTGCCAGGTTATGAACCCACATACCGGTTAATTTTTCGCGATTTCAGTACAAACGCTGAGCTTGATGACCTCAGAAACTACAAGAACCTGATTTTTGCATCTCCATTAGACGATAATACAAACGTTGCCAATCTGATCAGGGCAATTCTAAGTGATGATGTTGAAGATAGAGTTAGACAGGGTGACAGTTTTGCATTTCCTCTGCGGGACAGATGGGTGCGTGATCAATGGATATTGCTTCTCACATCAACAGATGATGATGCTTTGGCTGAAAAAATAGTAAACTCAGAACAATCGCTCGTTGGTAATCTGCTTAATTTAGAGTTTGAACGAAGAACCAGAGAAGTGTACAGGCGAGGTGAGCAAATTGCTATTAATGATTCGTTATGGCAAAATCACGGCTGGAAAATACGCATGCAGCACGATTATGTATGGACGATAAAAGAAGAAAATACTGCTGTTTTTCGCCGATATTTACCTGACAACGATCGCTGGATTATGGCATGGTGGAAGGAGGGTGTAACCGATAGTGATTTTCTTGATTATGAATGGATTAATTCTACACGAGATTCACTTCTTGAACGATATATGCGTGGTGAACGGGATGGATCATACATCACCACCGAGTACAGAAGCCCCAGAAAAGTTATTACCAATGAATTTGAACGTGATGATCATATCAGGGCTTTCGAAACTCTTGGAACCTGGACCATGACCAATGATTTTATGGGTGGCCCATTTGTAAACTTTGTTTACCATGACCCCATAACGGAACGGCTCTTTGTGATTGAGTATGGCCAGTTTGCCCCGAGTGTTACCAAACGGAGATTTGTGAGGCAGTTCCGTGCGATGGGAAGAACGTTTGAGTCAGACTCTACCTGGAATAATGGTCAGGATGCTATATCACTATTCTCAAACTGAATAACAGATTATTGTCCAATTTCACTTGAGATAAGGGGAAAATAACCGTTCAAGCTCCTGATCAATATCTTTTGTTACAACAGGGGTAAATGTATTCCCTGTGAGTGTTTCGAAGAGCTCTGCATAGCGCTGATAAATACTCCATCGGAAGGTATCGGGCAGAGACGGCTGAGTTTGTCCGTCAAGCCCCTGAAAGCCTTTTTCCATCAGCCATTCCCTTAAAAACTCTTTAGATAACTGACGCTGTTGTTTCCCTTCTTTCAGGCGGGTTTCGTATCCCTCGCTGTAAAAATATCGGGAAGAATCGGATGTGTGAACTTCATCAATAAGAGTTAGCTCTCCATTATACAATCCCATTTCGTATTTGGTATCAACCAGTATCAATCCTTGATTTGCGGCAATTTCGGTGCCCCGCTGAAATAGCTTAAAAGCTGCATTTCGAATATTCTCCCACAATTTCGGGTCAACTATGCCTTTTCTAAGGATATCTTCTTCTGAAATATCTTCATCGTGCCCTTCAATTGCTTTTGTTGCCGGGGTGAGTATTGGTTTTTCAAATTTCTGATGCTCTTTCATGCCGTCGGGAAGTTTCACGCCACACAACAATCGGCCTCCATTTTTGTAGACTCTCCAGGCATGTCCGGTCAGATATCCGCGGACCACAACTTCTATGGGGATTGGCGAGCATTTCTTGGCAATGGTTACATTGGGGTGCGGAACATCCAGTACGTGTACGGGGATAATATCCTGAACTTTTTGAAACCCAAATGCAGAAAGCTGGTTGAGAATTTGTCCTTTAAACGGAATTGCCTCATGCATGATGTGATCGAAAGCAGAAATGCGATCGGTTACCACGATACCAAGCGTATCATCATTCAGTGTGTAAACATTCCGAACTTTGCCTTTGTAAAACGGTTTGCCTTCTAATCTGAATTTTGAGTCTGTAATGCAGTGCTTAAGTACTTCTTCTTGCTGCATACTCCTCAGGCTTCACGTTTTTTTGTAGAATCACGAGGCACAAGAACCGGGTCTATGGTGCTTTGTACTTTGGTATCCGTTTCTGTTCGTATAATTTCCGCAAGCCGTTTGGTAGCAGAAACACCCACTGAGTACATGCGCTGATCAACTGTGGTGAGATCGAGGTATTTTGTGAATTTAATATTGTCGTATCCCATAATTCCTATGTCTTCGGGAATGCGTAAGCCAAGTTTGTTCAAAGCATGGTAAGCTCCGATTGCCTGGGTATCGTTACTGCAGAAAATTGCATCGGGAAAATCACCCATTTCATCGTACTTGTAAATAGCTTCAAAACCGGCCTCCTCTGTATAACCGGCATGTTTGGTACTATCGCCCGATACAAAGAATTTCTTTTCAATAGGCATTTTAAATTCTCTGAGTGCTTCAATAAAACCCTGTTCTCGTTCTGCTGATGAACGGGTATTCACTGCGGGCCTGATCATTCCAAGCCGTTGATAGCCCTGTTTGATGAGATGTTCACCGGCAAGAAATCCGCCTTTTCGGTTATTAAATTCAAAATAATCGTAAGCGGGATGCGAACTGCCTATTAGAACTGTTGGAACCTGAGAAGACTGAAGATGATTGTGAACTGCATCTGTTATTTCAATACTGATTGTTATAACAGTATCAGCGGTTCCTCTGTAGAAAAAATTTTCAATGCCCTCTTTAGGATTTTTTGACCCTGTATTGTAGATCAAAATATCGAGGTCCATCTCTTTAATTTCATCTTTTACACCTTTCAGAACTTCATTGAAATATGGTGTGGTAAAAGATGGTACAGCAATGGCCAGCATTTGAGGTTCACGGCTGGCAAGTTTTCTTGCACTTACCTGTGGCCTGAAATTCAATTCAGCAATTGCTTCATTAACCCTGTTTTTGGTTTTTTCCGCTACATTAGGTGAATTATTCAAAACTCTTGAAACCGTTGATATCGCAACACCTGCTCTCTGAGCAACTTCGTAAATTGTGATTTTTTTATTTTTGATTTTCATTTTTTGGTCTCATGTAAGTTGAAAAGTTCGCACGTCTGTTTGGTAACAGGAGGTTTAAATTAACACAAACGGTGAAATTTAGTGAAATATCTGTTTGGATATATGGTGTTATCAATTCTTACACAATGAGTTAAATAATCAATCTGATATTTAATGCCACTGTAGTGAAATTAATTCAATTTGCGCATTTCTCTCACAAATTGATTCTAAAATAAAAGAAAAAAACGTTTATAGCCTAAATATTAATTTCTAAGGAACTATTTGAGAGTATTTAAACATTTGTTAAAATGAACTAAGTAATTCTCAATGACCAATCTTTTAAAAATACCGTACAGCTTCTTTAGGCCTATTTACGAAAAAACCAATTTTCACAAGGCTGTAATTTCTGAAATTGATGATTCGAACCTGCGATACGCTTATGACCATTGCAGGTCGATCACGAGAACGCATGCAAAAACGTTCTATATGGCTACAAGATTTCTGCCTCTGGAAAAACAACGCAGTATTTTTGCCATCTATGGATTGTGCAGGTATTTAGATGATCTTGTAGATGAAGCTGAGGATCTGGTTCTAAAAAAGAAAATTACAGAAGATCAGGTTATAAAGCGTCTTGAAGCTTTCCGGATCAAACTGATTAGTACATACAGAGGAGTAGAACATACAGATCCCGTTCTATTCGCTTTTTCTGATGTTTTGAACCGCTTCAATATCTCCATTGAACACCCGCTCACACTACTCGATGGTGTTAAAATGGATCTGACCAAAAACAGGTACGAAACGTTTGATGAGCTATACGAATATTCATATAAAGTAGCTTCTGTTGTAGGTTTGATGACAAGTGAGATATTTGGATATGATGACCCAAAGGCTTTAAACCATGCAGTTGACCTTGGCATAGCTATGCAGCTCACAAATATTTTAAGAGATGTTGGCGAAGATCTTGTTAAGGGCAGAATCTATTTACCAAAAGAGGAACTTGAATCATTTGGTATCACTGAAGAAGACCTTTTTGCCAGGAATATGTCAGACAATTTCATCGAAATGATGAAATTTCAAATCAAACGAGCTCGAAAGTACTATGACAGTGCTGATGAGGGTATTTCGATGCTAAAAAGAGACAGCCGGCTGCCTGTAATGCTTGCACGGGAAAATTACAGCCGCATCTTAAACAAGATCGAGGAAAACAATTACCAGGTTTTCCATCAAAGAGCCTATCTTAACTCAACAGAGAAGTTTTCAATCTTGCCAAAAGTGATTATGCAGCTCAGGTAATTTTGTTAGCGCTTTTTTTAGCATTTACAAGCCATTTCTTTCACGAAAATAGGCGCATCATTCACTTATTTTTAAGTATCTTACAAGAAAAGTAAGAGCATTATCTCAATCAACAATTGTTAACAGATGGTGATAATATGATGAGAACGTATAAGTCGTGGAAGAGTCCGAGTATGGGGAAGGAGATGGAAATGCTTATTTATGGAAAAGAGGGAACTCCCGTAATACTTTTTCCATCAGCTCACGGGGATTTTAAGGAGTGGGAAAATCGCAACGGGTTCAAATTACTTGAAGAACAAATCGCAGAAGGGTATAACCAGTTTTTTTGTGTTGACTCTTTTGCGGATGAAAGTTTCATGAATGAAAAAATTGATCCCATTGCCCGAATTCAGAGGTTTACCCAATATCAGGCATACATCATGGATGAGCTTTTACCGTTTATCTCTGATACAAATTCAAATCCGTATATCATTCTTTCGGGTGTTGCAATAGGTGCATACTGCTCTCTTTTGATGGCTCTTAAATATCCAACGAATTTTCAAAAAGTAATAGGTTTATGCGGATACTACGATATATCCGTTCATTTAGGAGATACAACCGACGACAGTATCTACTTTAATAATCCGGTTGATTTTATCCCCAACCTTAATGACAATAAACTGCTGAAACATATCAGCTCGGTAGATATCCGCCTGCTCAACTACAAAAATGATCCAACCAAAGAGGCAACCAGAAAAATGAGTGACATTTTATGGTTGAAATTTATTGAGCACGAACATTATGTTTGGGATAACGAAACGGATGATCTGTGGACTCTTGCTCCAAAAATGCTCAAAGATAACCTGTTCTAAACAATCTGATGCCGGCTATAAAAAAAGTACTAATCGCAAACAGGGGAGAGATTGCTCTGCGCATTATTCGAACCTGTAAAGAAAGAGGTTTAAAAACAGTTGCCGTCTACTCAGAAGCTGATCTTCAGGCACCGCATGTATTGGCTGCTGATGAATCGGTCTGTATTGGCAAAGCACCATCTTCAGAGAGTTACCTCCGGATGGATGCATTAATTGATGCAGCAAAAGAAACATCAACCGATGCCATTCACCCCGGTTATGGATTTCTGAGTGAGAATGCACGTTTCGCTGAAATGTGCCAGGATAATGGATTGACCTTTATCGGCCCAAATCCCAAATCCATTGAAATGATGGGAGATAAAACCCGGGCCCGTGAACTCATGGCAAAAGCCAATGTGCCATTTCCGCCCGGAACCGAATCAGCCCTGCAGGATATGGAAGAGGCAAAAACGATTGCAAGGCAGATAGGTTACCCGGTGTTAATAAAGGCAGCTGCCGGTGGCGGCGGCAAGGGCATGCGTATTGTTCATAATGAGGTGGACTTTGAGAAGAGTGTAAAAGCTGCAAAATCGGAAGCAAAAAGTTCGTTCGGTGATGACAGGGTATTTGTAGAAAAATATCTGGAAGAACCCCGGCATATTGAGTTTCAAATATTTGCTGATTCACACGGCAATGTTGTTCACATGTTCGAAAGGGAATGTTCCATTCAGCGCCGTCATCAAAAAGTAATTGAGGAAGCACCATCGGCCATTCTTACTGAAGATCTGCGAAAAAAAATGGCCAATGCTGCAATTGCTGCTGCAAAGAGCTGTGATTATGTTGGTGCCGGTACGGTTGAGTTTTTAGTTGATAAACATCTCAACTACTACTTCCTCGAGATGAATACGCGGCTGCAGGTTGAGCACCCTGTAACAGAATATATAACAGGTCTTGATTTGGTATCCCTGCAAATTGATGTAGCTGAAGGCAAAGAACTCCCCATAAAACAGGAAGAAATTATCCGAAAGGGACACTCGATCGAATGCCGTATTTATGCAGAAGATCCTGAAGATCAGTTTTTGCCAAGCACAGGAAAACTTGAGAAACACAGAATTCCATCGGGTCCCGGTGTGCGGGTTGATGCGGGTATTGAAGAGGGGCAAGTGGTGTCTATCAATTACGATCCGATGATATCTAAACTGTGTGTACATGCAGAAAACAGAGAAAGTGCCATTGAAAAGATGCTCAGGGCTCTAACTGAATATGAAATAAGTGGTGTTCGAACAACCATTCCATTCTGCAAGTTTGTAATGAAGAACAGTGAATTTCGGATCGGTAAATATGATACACATTTTATTTCCGATCACTATTCACCGGATAAAATCAACGATTTTGATGAGCCTGAATTAGCAGCACTTATCAGTGCAATCGTAAAGAACAATTCATCCAATACGGTTTCCAAAAAGAATAAAGTAACTGATAACTCCTCCAATACAACCAACTGGTGGGTCAAAAGAAAACAGACACTGTGAGTAAAAAACCTGAACTTTTCACCAAACTCGAAACTTTATTAACGGAACAGCGAAATCCTGCAAGCAGCACCATTGATCTGGCAGATTCGAGAACAATCGCCGAAATCATCAACAATGAGGATAAGAAAGTAGCCCATTGTGTGGAAGAGCGCCTCGACGAAATTGCTCAGGCAATTGATTTGATTGTAGAGGCCCTGAAAAAAGGAGGGAGGGTTCTCTACTTTGGGGCCGGTACAAGCGGCAGGCTGGGAGTTCTTGATGCAGCGGAGTGTCCTCCAACATTTGGCACTAAACCGGAAACAGTCCAGGGGTTTATTGCGGGTGGTGAAAAAGCGATGTTCCGGGCACAGGAGGGAGCTGAAGATCACGAAAAGTTCGGTGAAGAGGAGATTGTACGGGTAAGTGTAACCGCTAATGATATTGTAATTGGCCTCGCAGCGAGCGGACGAACACCTTACGTACACGGTGCCCTGAAGAAGGCCGCCTCTATTGGTTGCAAAACAATTTTGGTAACTACGGTATCGGGTGATCAGGTGGATGTGGATGTGGGTATTTTAGTGGATGTGCCCGTTGGTCCGGAAGTGATTATGGGCAGTACACGCATGAAGAGCGCAACTGCTCAAAAAATGATTCTGAATATGTTTACCACCGGGGCTATGATACGCCTTGGCAAAGTGTATGAAAATGTGATGGTTGACCTACAGTTAACCAACAAAAAGCTGGAAGAACGTGCCAAACGGATTGTAATGACACTGGCTGAAATTGACTATGAAGAAGCTTCAAAATTTCTTGACAAAGCTGATAACCATGTGAAAACAGCGCTTCTGATGGCACTTTCTAATCTCTCAAAAGATCAGGCAGAATCCAAACTGCAAGAACACGATGGTTTTATAAGAAAAGCGCTCGGTAAATGATTCTTTTCGTATAATTGTTAGTTTTGAATCATTTAAAGATTCTACAAGCGTTATTACTAAACTGTAAAAAAAAGCCTGCTTCAATTCAGATAGTTTCACATTGTTCTACAAAAAGAAAAATAACCGCCTGTCAGATCAGGACTACAGAAATTTAGTACTTAGCTGTATTGTAACAGTGCAGATTATAGCTATTCTAATTGTGCGTTTCTGGCCGGAAAGCAACTACATTCCTGTACTCGATTTTGAGATTACAGAACAGGAGATTGTGATGCTTGATGATATTGAAATCACTCGTCAGCAAACCTCACCGCCACCGCCACCAAGGCCGCAGTTTCCAAATCCAGTGCCCGATGATGAGATCATTGAGATTGAAATCGAGTTTGATATGGATTTAGATCTTCCGGATCTGCCCCCGCTCGATCCCGGTTTTGGCACGGGGCAAACGGGTGATGAGGACAGAATTGTTAGTAATCCACAGATTCCGCCAACAGTGGTACGAATTGTTGAGGCATCTGCGCCTCAGGAAGTACCGGGAGAAATCCGTGGTAACCTCGAAATGATTGTTAATTTCCTGGTGGATGAAAATGGATTGGTAGAGGAGGTAAGCATTATGGAAATTCGTTTGTACAGGTCAGATGGTACGTATGAGGAGCTTCCCTATGTACAGTACGGCTTGATGGATGCTGTGCTCGCAGCAGCTATGCAGTGGCGTTTTCGGCCGGCCAGGCAGGATGGTGAACGGGTAAAAGCGTTTACCCGCCAGCGATTCAACTATTAAATACCGTTCGTTTAAGCCTGTCTCGTTGAAGTGACTCATTTTCCGAACGAGTAGCGAAAACAAAGGTTAATTAACAATAAAGTAGTTGTAGTGCCCCTGTTTAGGCCGTTGTCCTGTTTCAGTCAGCACACCTTCACCCCGAAAATGAATTACCTCACCACCCAGAAAAGTTCGTGCCGCCCTGCGTGCGAATCGGTTCAGTTCAGACAGAACAGAAAATTTTTCAGAATCTTCCATACGTGTTAACCGAATATCGCCTGATGAGCTCAGGTTTAAATCCACAATTCGGGCTACATTTTCACCAAAAACGGAGCTTTTACTCATCTCTGAGATATTATTGACTCCAAGAAGTGAAACCTTCCCATCCACACTTTTTAATCTGTAGCCTATGGTTTTCTTTTCGTTTGAGTCGTCAGGAAGAAGCAGGTAAACAATGTCCCAGTTCTTAGAATCCTGATGGTGAACAAATCGAAACCCGCTGTCAACAAGGCGTGTTGTTGTTTGATGTTGGAAGGTGTGATCCATGTAAACCGAACCGGTTACATTTTTTCTGTTTCCATTAATGTCAACATATCCGGAGACTTCAGCGTACGGTATGTGTGTGATTATGCCAACCTCCTCATTACCGATTTGAAACTTTCCATCACCCCATTTATAACCTTTCAAAATATTTGCCATGTTAAGGTCAATATTGTAGTCTACACCATCTTTTGAGGTGTTTATTCTGATACGGTGTTCCTCAGGTAATTTCCCTTCAAACCAGATATCGCGCTCTTGCCTCAGCCGAAACATATGATTTTCCTTGTCCTGAACGAGGTGATTTATGTTATACTCTCTTGACAGCTGATAGATGTTATCATCGAGTCCATCGACAGATACCTGAACGCCGCTAACCGGAGATTTTAAGCTGCCAAAATTGGCTACAGAAAAAGTGATGTGCAATGTAAGTCCGTCATTCAGATAGAAATGGTAGGTCCAGAATTCGTTATAATGGCTCCCAACAAGCGTTTTTGCCCAAATATCATCAGGAGATGAGTATTTTAACGCACCATTTGGATTTGATATTTGTGCAAATCCACTGCTTACAAACAGTGCAAGAAAAAAGGTTGAAAGTAAAATTCGCTGTATTGGAAACATCACAGGTTTAAACATTAAAATTTTTTCGATAGCCGTGTTGAAATTACAAATTTGTGTTGCCAACTAACACATTTTTCATAATCAAAAGTGGTAACGTATAAGTTTACAAATCGTTGTGATTCAATATTTTTCCCTCATTATTTATAGAAGTTTTTACAGCAATAGTTCCTGTAATTACAGACCATTCAATTTCGAACAATGATTTCATCCGGTACCTCCAAACCTTATATTAAACCTCAATTATTGAATAGTTTTTGAATGAAAAAGAATGGTCAACATATTGATGCTGTAATCACCTGGGTAGACGGGAATGACCAGCAGCATTATGAGAAGAGGCTCAAGGTAGTAAGTGAAAATCAGGAAATTAAAGAGAAAGCTCTGCCAACGGGAAAAGATCATACTCGTTTTGTTGATAATGGCGAGTTGAAATACTGCCTGCAATCCATACGAAAATTTGCACCTTGGATTCGAACAATTCATTTGGTTACAGATAATCAGCGCCCGGACTTTTTAACGGAATCGTTTCAGAAAGAAAACGGGATAGAGCTGGTCAATCATGAGGATATTTTTGCTTCGTTTGAGTGGGCTTTACCAACGTTTAATTCACGTACTATTGAGACAGCTCTCTGGAGAATTCCCGATTTAGCAAATCATTTCATCTATTTTAATGATGATTTTATACTTACATCATCTGTTAAACCGGAACATTTTTTTCCTGATGGCAAAGTGTTACTCCGGGGGCGATGGAATTCTATAAAAAACTATGGTTCAATTCGTTTAAAAATCAATGAAATTATCAGCATACTGTCAAAAAAAGTATTGGGTATAACACGTTCGATGCATCTTTTACAGCAGATTAAATCAGCTCAGCTTGCTGGGTTTGAAAAAAAATATTACCGGACTCCACATGTTCCTCATCCGATAATCAAATCATCATTATCTGAGTTTTTTAGAGTCAATCAGGAGAGCTTTGAAGCGAACATTCAGTACAAATTCAGAAATATGGAGCAGTTTTCGGCCGTATTCTTGGCACATCATTTAGAAATAGTAAAGGGTAATGTAGTTCTAAAAAAACCATACGATTTTTTGATGCTAAATGGTGAACTTGATATATCTATAACACTAAAGCCAAAGCTAAAAAAAATCAAAAATCGGGACGTTAAGTTCATCTGTCTTCAGGGTTTTGAGAAGTATAGCAGATTAAATCAGAAAAATATTATAGAGGTACTTGAAGATATTCTTAAGAGTGAGTGACTGAAAAAAAAATAGTTTTCCAAACCTATCATCATTACTTTTTTATCACTTCAAAAATTCATTTACTCAAGCGGTGCTACCAAAAGACAAATTAAAATCATATTGGACGCAGTTTACAGAAAGCCCGAGGGCTAAGAAAATCCAGTCTATATTTCGTAAGGTTTTAATTGTAGCCATTGTCAGTATTATTATCTACCAGCTTTGGGATATTGGCTGGTCTGAAGTGTTGAGTTCGCTTCCAACCCATCCGCTTTTTTACATTCTGTTTTTCGTGCTCTATTTAACATTGCCAACAGGCGAGGTGTTTATTTACAGGCAGGTTTGGGCAGTAAAAAGGTGGGAGACGTTTAAAGCTTTTCTTACGAAACGTGTTTACAATGAAGAGGTGATGGGGTATTCAGGTGAGTTTTACCTCTTTATGTGGGCACGAAAACGAGTTGGAAAAAGTGAGAAAGATGTGCTTAAAAATGTGAGGGATAACAATATCCTCTCAGCCGTTTCATCAAATCTTGTTGCTGTTACACTTATCGGTTTGCTTATCTTTACAGGCATTATTGAGATTGGAGATCTGTTTGGAAACGTAAACGTTGTCTATGTAATTACAGGTGTTGTAGTAGCCGCTGCATTTATTGCTCTGTTTATTCAGTTCAGAAAATATATATTTGATCTGCCGGTTCGAAAAGCACTCATTGTTTTTGGAATATATTTAGCGAGGTTTGTGATTCATCATGGCTTGTTAATTGTTCAGTGGGCTATTGTAATACCGGA
>JAFIES010000045.1 GCA_020832415.1 Balneolaceae bacterium
CATCTATTGGAATTTGGTCAGATACGGTTCTGGTGGGCAGTACCTTAGAGTCCACGATTTGTATTTGGAAACACGGGAATGAATTGTACTATTTGAAGGAAACCGTTCAGTATTGTCGTGTAGAGTTTATGGTTTTACTGAAAGGAACAAAACCAGAACCTGTGTTTTGCCCGGTTGGCACTGGAACCATATTACTCAACCGCAGTTACACGCTTTCCAAACCGGGTACATTTACATTTTCGATGGCTCAGCCAGACGGTCAGTTCCAGGATCGGGTTGTGGTAGTAGAATAATTTTTTAAAGTGCATCCTAACAAACAGAAAATACCCCGGTTTTTTAGGTTTAATTTCCCCCCAGTTTTTCATATTCTTAGATCATGATTACAATTAACTTCAGATACGTCGATAAAGTACGCCGGACCCTCGGCGTATAACGTTTTCCATCACTTTCCTGAAAACGTAACCCTTCCGGCATTGGCTGCAGATTTTTTCTTGCTTCAATACCATTGCTATAGCCGGTTTCGGGTACTTATAAATCAGTAGTGATTCAGTAATTCATTACCTGCATCACCCTGCACTTCTTAAATACGCCGTGGTTCTCGTGGTCGCTTTTCTGCCACGAACAGCATTTCATCAATCCATTTCACCACACACATATGAACCATGAATCAACCCAAAAAGGAACGGCTGCCTGTCCGGTTTACAGGCCAGCATTTTATAAAAGATATGACAACCATCCGGCAGATGATCCAAGAGGTATCCGTAAAACCCGGTGATCTTGTTCTCGATATTGGTGCCGGTAAAGGAGCCATCATAAAAGAACTCTTAACAGTCACATGCAGAGTAATCGCAATTGAACGGGACAAGAGCCTGGCCAACTCATTGAATTCTATCTTTGCCAATCAACCCAACATCAAGGTATTGGAGATGGACTTTCGCAAGATGCCGATGCCAAATCAACCGTTCAAAGTGGTGGCAAATATTCCTTATGCAATCACAACCGATATTTTTGGCCTTCTGATGGACAAACCGTACACCAGCTTTGAACAGGCAGTGCTTATACTGGAATGGGGGGGCGGCTAAACGTTTTACCAGTCAAGCGCAGGATGATCCTAGGATTTTGGGATGGAACACCCGTTATGATCTGCGTCTTATTGGTCCGGTACCACGTCATTTATTTCAGCCACCGCCCCGGGTTAGGTCGGCCATGCTCAAAATCACCCGGAGAAAAAAAGTACCGGTAGAACCACAAAAATGGACTGACTATATCGCCTTTGTCAGTTTTCTGCTAAGCTCGCCGGGGCTTCGTTTGCAAACGGCACTCGGTCAGATATTTACACACAATCAGGTACAGAGAATTATTGCCGACAGAAATCTGAATCCGCAACTACCGGTGAAAGGCCTGTCCGTATCCAACTGGGTGTACTGTTTTAATGTGATGATGGAACTTGTTCCAAAACGTCTGCAACCTTCATTACCGGGAAAATACAAGAAACTGTACCGGGGATAATCCGGCGTGGCAGATAAGCTACTCCTTTAAACCAAGCTTTTGAAGAAGTTGCTGAAAACTTTGATCAGCCGTTCTCCCGGCAGTATCAACGATTATTCTGTCACTATTCCAGCGGTGATATTCCCTGTTTTCCACGTCGGCCCAGGAAGGCAGGTTTAAACCGGGAATATCCCCCTGGCGTGATTCGATCCTGCGGCGGTGTTCGGTAACGGATGAGCAAATAATTTCTATGTTAACAAAATCCGCACCGGACTGCTTCGCTGTTTGCTGCCATTCGATTCGTGATTGCCGGACTGGATTGCAGGAATCAGCAATAACACTCTTTCCCAGCTCTAGATTTTCAGCAGCCAGCCTGTATGCAAGCCGATACCCCTCAACAGTTATACCCGCCGCAAACGACTCCCGGAGTTGCTGTTCTATAGTGTCGATTCTCAGATAGAATGCATCTGAATGCCGGCAAAGCATTTTTGCCAGTTTAGTTTTACCGGCACCTGGCAAACCGGAAAATATATACAGAACGGGCCGGGTTGAGTTTTTCATCATTTGGCTCCATTTTCAACTTTATACCTCACCTGAACAAATCCGTTGGAGCTGCTGTTGGCATCGATGAGCTTCAGGTCGGTTTGGTTTTCATTGATATCAAAAAGTGGAATTCCTTCACCCAGAATTATGGGAATAATTGTAATGGTGATCTCATCAATCAAACCGGCTTTTAGAAACTGCTGAATGGTAACTCCGCCATCTATGTAGAGGTGATACTTCCCTTTTTCCGCAAGTTCCTGCAGAACCTCTGCGGGTGAACCACTGGTGGCTTCCACATTTCCATTGAAATCATCGGGAATGGACAGGTTGCGGGTTGTAAGAACAGTTACCGGTATTTCTTTGTACGGCCAAAAACCGAATGTGAGTACTTTCTCAAATGTATTTCGGCCCATCACAATACAGTCTATCGTTTTGATGAACTCTTCGTAACTCAGCCCCGGCGTACCCCCTTCATGGTATTCAGGTTTTTCGAGCCAGGAGATATCACCGTCAGGTCCGGCAATAAAGCCGTCGAGGCTTGCAGCAATATACACATAACATGTTGTATTCATTGATCCTTATATTTTTTTTATTGACAATATATTCAATCTCGCTACTGTTTGCTTTATCACCCCCGCACAACTTTTAAAGAAGTGGACTTTTGAAGTATGTATTTGACGATCATTAGCCGAAACCCGAATATCCCGCTTTTTTTTGGCCACAAAAACTCGAAAATACAAAGTTTTTTAATTATTGCTGCTGGTGCAATTCAGTCCCTGAACCGTTCGTGTTTTGTGCCTTAGTGGCCTCTTAATATCTGCTTTGTTAATCAATCGAACTCAGGGTTTTTTGAATAAACAAGTTTGGAACGGATTTAATGGCAATGATCTCGACTCGCTTATCTCAACACCTATAGAAACGGGCAGCAGGTTTCCTCTGCTGCCCATGGTGGATGATCATCAAATGTACAAATCTGCCCAACATCGTACTACATTACGATTTCAGCTACAGACAGAACTGTCATTTCATCTTCGCTGCTGTAAATTTGGAGTAAAGCTTCGAACTCTTCAAGGTCATCAAAAGTAATATCTGATCCATCCTCAAATTCGGTAATGTCGGTTTTACTTATTCCCGATTCGCTGTCGATCGAATTAAAAACAAACAAAAGGTCGCCTTCTTCTTCATTGCTGAACTCATAGAGCCTGGCTACAAAATCGTCTGCCTGACCATTGTCATTAAGTTCGATCACAGCCAAAATGGTTCCGTTCTGGCGTTCCAGCAGCTCTACTTCTCCGTGAACACCTGAGCCATCTACCTCATCGAGTACAAAACTGATTGATTCACCCGTGAGTGCATTTTCCCCGATATCGATCCTGGCAAGAATCGTTTCGGGTTCATCTTCAGTATATACACGAATGTGTGCATCCAGTTCAAGGAGGTCTTCGTAGGTTACTGTTTCTCCTTCCTTGTCGGCTGCTATCACCTGTACGCTTTCTCCAGAGTCGCCTTCAATTGGGTCCAGTTCAATCAGCAACTCGCCTTCACCAAGTGTGGTTCCGGTATAAACCTGGACAAGGTACTCTTCATCCTCATCAAGCCCATTTAGTTCAATAATTACCCTGGTAAATCCGTCGATACGCTCCTGGAAAAGAATTTTTCCATTTACATTAGATTCAGTGGTTGACCCAAGCTCATATTCAACGGATTCCCCGGTCAGGTCTCCCGGAAGTGAGCCTGTTCCAGAATCGCTGCACGCTGCTATAGCGAATAGTAAAATTACAAAGGTGATCGTACTTAAATTGATACTTTTATTCATCATTTTTAATTTTTTAGATTATGGATTACAATACCATTACGAATCCATAAACCAATACGCTACAAGTATTTACTTATTTATTTAACCATTCTGAGACCAGATTTTTTGAACAAAAAAACCGGGCACCTGTTTTCCAAAGTACCCGGGACGGACAATAACCAAAGCTTAACGTTATTCCGGTGTAAACGGTTTGTTTACCGGTTTACCTGGATGTCATTATCTTCAACTGATTTCGAGGCATTAACTACGGTGTACTGGGCTGAATCGTCAAAATCTCCGAAATGTTCGTGCAGGTCTAAAACAATGGTTTCTTCTACATTGCTTTCTAACACTTCACAAACACTTGCATTAAATGTAAGGTAGAACGCTACCTGAGGCGGGTATATCATCAGCATAATGCCATCCCATATCACTTCAAATTTTTCAGGAATAGGCTCTGCACACCCCTCAGCTTGAGTAACATCAATAAACATCAGTTTTGTACCTGAAACTGTTTCGATACGCACGTCATCAATAACAAAGGGATCACTTACCTGTCCTGATCGCTGTTCGCCGGTTTGTTCAGCCCTCTCGACACTCTTGATGAAAGTGAAGTTTTCACCGATCACTATCTCCTCGAGATCTCTGCCGATGGTTGGATTGTCTGAACAGGAAACTGCCAAAATTGTTAAAACTATAAAGGCTAAAATCATCAGAATTAATTTCTTCATGTTATTATGATTTTTTTTTGAACGATTTTTATTCATCTGTTCCCACTACGCTCGTACCATATAAAACGCTACGCCAGTATTTCATTTTTTTCTTATTGACACCAGAATAGCGCAAAATTCCCGTTTGTGTTCACTTTTGAAATTTGGATCAATCGCCCACATTTTTCCCTATCCTACTTTAGATCAAACGTCTCATTTGTAACTCCACCTACCCCTCCCTTCAACTCATCCAATTACCAACATAGATTTCAGAAAAAAACACCCTGCAGTTAGGTATACCCATGTCCTGATGTGTATTACAAACTACCAACAAAAAAACCGGACTTGTAGCGTTTTGATTCACCCTTCCGTATAGGGATCAATATCCACTCAAAAGGATGCATCTGCACCTTTTAATATTATCAACTTTTACAATCCAGACGGAGACAAAATACATAGAGAAAGTTGGGTGTATTGCTAACCTGGTAACCGGCATACCAGTTGGTTCCATGATTTCATGCACGGATTAAGGACACGCAGAAAATGGTTAAGTGAATAAAAATATTGCAGAAAAAATATATTGGAAAGGCGTTTCAACAAACGAATATCGTGAACCAAGCGTAGCGGATAAATTTGTTGATATAATTTACGGTTGTCGGGAGCAGGACAACAACAGCCAGAAAGAGTTGTATAAACTCTATTATGGCTATGCAATGGGAATAGCACTTGCGTATTCTATATCGAGAGATGATGCTTTGGAGGTAGTAAACGACAGCTTTATGAAGGTATTCAATAACATTCAAAGCTATAACATTTCAGAACCGTTTAAGCCCTGGTTTAGAAAAATTGTTGTAAATACGGCCATCGACAAAGCCAGGTCTGGCAAACGGTTTAACCATCATGTGGATATTGAAACTACAGAGAATGAATCTTCAGTAAATGTTGAAGCGGAACTCAATGCCAAGCAAATTTATCAGCTGTTAAACGAACTTCCCGATCTACTGCGATTCGTATTTAACATGTATGAAATTGAAGGATACAGCCACCGGGAAATCAGCCAAAAACTGGATATCGCAGAAAGTTCTTCGCGAACATACTTAACTCGTGCCAAAACACACTTAAGACAATTATATAAACAAGTTTTCCTGAAAGAGTCATGGAACACAATAGACAAGAAAACCTGACCGAACACATTCGCACTGTGTTATACGACCACCATGAACCCTATGTTCTTGGGTCCTGGGAGCGGTTTAACCATCACAAACTGAAAAAAAAGAAAGATTTCCGAAACAAATATCTTTTGCGTGCAGCTGCGGTATTGCTGATTTCAGCAGCCGGTTTCTTCGCCTGGTTTCAATCCGGTCAATATGCATCTTCCGGTTTAGCCGATGCGTTTTTCCCTGTATCACCCGAACAACAGCCGGTTATTATTGAAATGCCTCCGCCCGTGATTGAGCTGCCTTCTGTTTTTGATACCGTTGAACACCCATCGAGAACAGAAATGGTACACGCAAACACGCAGGCCATGCAAGATAAATCTGAAGAAATCCAAATTGACCGGACAACATTTAGCGAAGCCACCAACATAAACTATCAGCCGGTTACTGCCTTTCGGCTCTCAGAGTCAAACCAATTTCATACACTTGCAAAAGCTCATTTTCCGCCTATTTCTGCCGAAACAGGTACTCCGGAAATGATGCGGCACGATGCCAGTTCAAACCAAACAGATGGAGAGCTGGCTCATACCTTCAACTCCAACACTACCGGTGAGGATATAATCCGCTATCTGCCTAAACAGCCCAGAGAGCAATTTTCATTTGGCCTGGCATACGCTCCGCTGATGAGCATCCACGAATCACAGGCCTTCCCGGGTATGAGCGGAGGTATTAGTACAGACTGGAATATTTCTGATAAGTTTTCGATTTCATCGGGGCTGATTCTTGCTCAAAATCAGTTAAAGTACGATGCAGGGCATGGAACACTCATGCAACAATTCGAAGATTCTGATTCTGACCAAACACTGGCAACCACTGCGGGTGATGTCAACCATATCCGTGCAGACCTTCTTAGCCTGGAGGTACCTCTTAGCATTCGGTATGCAATCACTGATCAATTTTCGATATCTGCCGGTATCTCATCAGTTACATTTTTGAAAGAGCATTATGATTATGAATTTGAGTTTGAACAGCATATACAAGTATTCGCATCCGATGGCGACAAGCGTGACATCCCCCGCACTGAAGTCGTTCGGTTTTCTGAAACCCACCAGCAATCGGAGCGGTCGTTCAATAGTATTGACTGGGCTGCTTTTTATTCCTTCTCTTTCGGTTATCGGTTTGATGTTTCTCAAAACCACACACTCTCACTCGAGCCATTCCTAAAACTACCCAACCGGAATTTCGCCTCAAGAGATATCCGGTATACTACAGGCGGCATGCAGGTAACACTATCATTCTGAGCTACTTTAGTGTCATATATTTTTAAATTCTGCCAAAAACTGGTAAGAAATTTTTTAAACGTTTTGTGTAAGTGGATGGAAAGTTATCAGCATTCAGCATGATGTAGCGTAACCAACAGAAGTATCGTATTAGCAAAAAGTAACAATGCTGGCTCTGTGTTTCATTCTTCTAATAGCTAACCCGGGCTGGCTCTCATAAATAAAATATCATAAAAAGAATAAATGAAGATCAACAAAAATATAACCTCAACGATTTACACGGCCCTATTTCTGATTCTCCTGTTAACCGGCTGCCTCGACTCCTCCGAAAGTGAATTTGAACGGCAGGTACGCGAGGCAGATGAAATGATTCTCAATTACCTTGAAACCAATAACATTGAAGCTGAAAAACAGCAAAGCGGAATTTACATTGAAAAACTGCACGAAAACCAGGATGGAAAACAGGTTGTTGAAGGCCATATAGTTGGGATATTGTATACCATGACCCACCTTGAGGGTGATTATGAAGTGGAAGCTCATGAAGATTCTCTGAATCCCCTGCGATTTAGCAACAGCCTTCAAGGAAATTATCATTCAATTTACCCTGCCGGATTGAATTACGAAATTGGAAAAATGAGAGAAGGAGAAAAATATCGGTTTTTTATACCCTCCTATCAGGCATTTGAAAGTTACAGCCACAAAGACTTTTTTGATGCTTATTCACATTTCATAATTGAAACAGAACTGGTTGAAGTAAAAACCGAGGATGAGATTTATGAAGAAGAACGTGCTTCTATCCTGAACTATATTGAAGAACATCAGCTCGAAGCAGCAAGCTATCCCAATTCCTTGTTCCATATAGTACTTGAAGAAGGCGATGGAGATCATCCTTCAAGCAGCAGCCAGGTAACGCTTCATTTTTCCAGGAAATACCTTGACGGAACTGTTATTGAGCAAACCACTGATGATGAACCCCTGTCAGCCAACCTTAACGGCTCGCAACTGGTTCGCGGTTTTGAGGATGGAGTGCTTTTGATGCGTGAAGGCGAAAAAGCAAAACTGATTATGCCTTCGAAATTAGCCTTTGGTAAAAGCATCCAGGTAATTCCCCAGGCATTGCGCGAAATTTGGGCTGCAGATGAAGAGCTAATGCCCTTTATGCCGGCTACAAAACCATTTTCACCTGTAATTTATGAGGTAGAATTGTTGAGCATACAGTAGCAACATCCGTTTCAGTTTATATGATGAAATCGGCTGGCGACACCTTTCATAGTTGCCAGCTGGTTTCTAACTGATTCTTTAGGTCCTCTATTGATATGTACCCCAACAGGATGCCTTTTGGTTTGCCTGATATACTTCCAACTTTTTCAGGAGTCTTACGTACTACCGGTCAAACAGTCAATTTTTGATGAATTGGAAAAATATTTTGAAGTAGCTTAACCCTAATCGCATTCTATACCAAACACTAAACCAGTTATGGATAGATACAGTTACCTGAAACAATTTCATAACATCAGCTCATCCGATTATGAATTGTTATCCCAATATCTAAAACCCAAAATGTTTAATACCGGGGAGATCGTAGTGAAGCCCGGCGAGACCCACCGGGAGCTCTATTTTATCAACAGCGGCATTTTGATGCCATATTTTGAGACGGATAAAAAAATACATGTTATTGCTTTTACTTATGCTCCAGGTGTTTGCGTAATTCCCGAATCCTTCGCCTTTGAACGTCCTTCAAACTATTATTTGAAGTGTTTATCAGAGTGTGAAGTGGAGTGTTTAACGTTTGAAAGCCTAATGAACCTTTTTGATGAAAACCATCAAATCGAAAGGCTTTTCAGAAAGATGACTGAAGCTGTTTTGGTTGGTGTGATAAACCGTCATGTAGAACTTCATACCAAAACCATTAAAGAACGATACGTTTCATTTTGCAGCCGCAGCTCCCACCTTTTACAAATGGTTCCTCACAAATATATAGCCTCATATTTAGGTATCGATCCAACCAATTTCAGCAAACTCTACAATACTGTAAAGATCTGATGTTGGTCTAAACCATGATTTAAAAAATTAAAAAGTGAGACCTTTGTAGAAGCAAAAATCGCAATCTGAATTTTCATCATTCTAAATCGCAATGCAATGGCTCAACAACAAAACAGCTGGTTGAAAAAGGATGAATATCCATTCAGCTCCAATTTCTTCAGCATAAACGGTAATCAGCTTCATTACATCGACGAAGGCAAGGGAGATATCCTTCTTTTTGTGCACGGAACCCCCACATGGAGTTTTGAATACCGAAATATTATCAAAGAGTTACGAACCTCATACCGGTGCATAGCCATAGATCACATAGGGTTTGGCCTCTCCGAGAAACCTGAAATCTATGATTACTCAACTATTAACCACAGCCGAACACTGGAAAAATTTATTCTTGAGAAAAATCTCAACAACATAACACTTGTTGTTCATGACTTTGGAGGTCCTATAGGACTGAATGTTGCCATCAAGCACCCGGAGCGGTTTAAAAGCTTTGTCATTATAAATTCATGGCTATGGAGCAGCAAAGCCGATCCCGATTTTCAAAAACTGAGTAAGGTGCTTAAAAACCCATTACTGCCATTTCTCTATCGCTATCTCGATCTTGAAATACGAATCCTCCTCCCATCAATATTTGGAGAGAAAAAACTGAATAAAAACATTAAGCGTCATTACATCAAACCGTTCAAAAATAAAAGCGAACGAAATGGCACTGTAGCTTTTGCCCACTCTCTGTTGAACGACCAGGAATGGTTTGAAGAGCTTTGGAATAAAAAAGAGGCCATCACCGATAAACCAACGCTTTTGATTTGGGGCATGAAGGATCCGCTGATAAAACCGATTCTGCTGGATAAATTTCAATCCGGCTTTTCAACAACTCAGACTTTAAAACTCGAAACCTGCGGCCATATTCCTCATGAAGAAGAACCTGACCGGGTAACGGAAGAAATCAAAACGTTCCTGCAAAACGGTGGCTGAGATACATTTCCCGACTACCGAAAGGGTGCTCTTCAGATTCACAAATCCCAAAAGTTATAGTGATTTTTTTCTCATCAACATTAATTCATGCCTCAGATAGATGAAATCTATATTTCTTAAAAAAACCCTCATAGCTTCAGCCTGCGTGATGATACTTACCATCATTCATCATATATATGGGGCTATCATTTACGAGACACCGGTCCGGCTTCACATTACCTGGTTTGCCATTCCGGTGTTGATTGTAATGGCGCTTTTTTACACTCTTCATGTGTGGGATAAATCATCTCCCCTTATATCAAAAACCTCTCTCTGGGCTTTTAACCTGACTGTCCTCTTGATCCCGGTTGTTACATTTGGAGTGGTTGAGGGAGGCTATAACCATCTGTTAAAAAATATTCTCTACTTCGGCGGCACATCCGCGGAACTGATGGATCAGTTTTATTCCGATCCCATCTTTGAGATGCCCAACGATTTTTGGTTCGAAGCTACCGGTATCCTTCAACTTTTTATTGGGTTAGCAGCCGGTTACTATTTGATAAAATGTTGGATGGCTAAAGACTGATTAACAATCCTCGAATACCGTTTTATTTCACACTCAATCGTTTACCAATATTTGTAAAATCAACACTGCTCCATGATGCGACACAAACTCTCACTTTTATTCCCGGCTGCTTTGCAGAAAAAAACGGATGGTCTGAAAATCGCAATTTTGAACAAGTCGAAAAGTAATGTATCCCCGATTTTACCTCCGTTCAATTCAACTTTAATACATCCTGTTTTTCTTATGATTGCAAAAATGACTCATGTAAGTATTTATGTATTCGACCAGGAAAGGGCTATTGATTTCTAAACCAATAAACTCGGTTTTAAAATCCAAACGGATGCACCAATGGGTGAAGGAGCCCGGTGGGTAACTGTTTCGCCGCTTGATCAACCCGAACTCGAAATTGTTCTGATGCCGATAGTGCCGGGAATGATTTTTTCTGATGAATCTGCAAAACAAATGCGTGAACTCGTAAAAAAAGGAACGTTCGGGTTTGGCATGTTTGAGTGCAGGGATATTTATGCCACCTATGAAGAATTAAAAGCCAAAGGAGTGAATTTCAAAAAACCGCCTACTAAAGAGTTTTACGGTTCTGAGGTACTTTTTTCTGATGACTCCGGAAACTGGTTATCACTTGGCCAAAAAGGTCAGAGCTAAAATTCCTTCAGTTCAAACTAAATCAAAAAACTAACAGCATGACTCCTGAAGGGTTCCTATCAACATACGATCCGCAGGTATTTGACCACACCATGAATCTGCGCAAGGTGCTGCACAAAAACCTTCCCGACAGCACCGAACAGGTAGACTTATCCGCCAAAATGATCGGCTATTGCTACAGCCAAAAATATGTGGATTTGATTTACATACTGTTTCCATCAAAATATGGAGTTAAACTTTCATTCAACCATGACACCATTGTTCAAAAAGCTAAACTTCAAACAGCAGGCTGAAATCTGTATTCTTCAACATCCGCTGGAATTTCAGAACGAACTGTATGCAATGAAAGAGTTCACGGATGTCAAAACTGATCTCGATGAATACATTAGTAAAGGTCCCGGATTTATTCTGACATTTCTTAAATCGCGGAAAGAGATCGACAGGCTGGTACCTGTGATTGACTCAAATCTGAAAGGCGACAGTATCATCTGGTTTGCCCTTTGGTTCAGAAAAAAAACTATATAAACAGATGATATCACTACGCCCTGCCGCACTTTCTGACCTGCCCCTTCTGCAACACTGGGATCAACAACCACATGTAATAGCCGCTGACCCAAATGACGACTGGGAGTGGAAAACTGAACTAAGCAGGACACCGGCCTGGCGCGAACAACTTATTGCAGAGGTTAATAACCGGCCCGTTGGTTTTGTGCAGATTATTGATCCCATGCTGGAAGAGAGCCACTATTGGGGAGAGATCGGTACGGGGCACCGCGCCATTGATATCTGGATTGGTGAGGAGAGTGATCTTGGAAAAGGGTACGACACCGAAATGATGAAACTGGCAATCGGGTGCTGTTTTTCAGATCCCGATGTACACACCATCCTGATCGATCCGCTTGCTTCTAACAAAAAAGCACTGGGATTTTATGAAAAGCTGGGATTTCAATTCCTGGAAGAGAGAACCTTTGGGGAGGATCACTGCTATGTCTACAAACTCAACAGATCGGATTATCGAATTTAAACCAAAATCAGGTGAAAAAATGAAGCCTCACTGATGATCTTAAATTGCCAACACCCTGTAAGCGGGTTTAATCAAACCGGGCTGTCATTAACAGCTACTGTATAATTTCCATGTGGTGTTTTATTGTTACGATATAAATTCATAAAATGATGGTGCCCTTTAACTAAACCCGACCTCTATGTCTCCGATACTGAATAAAATTCTAAAAATAGCCGGTATTTTTATCGGCCTGCTTGCTGTACTAATCTTAGTGCTTGCATTCACCGTAAATCCGGATTTTGAAATGGAGCGATCCATTGTGATCGATAAACCAAATGAAGAGGTTTTTGACTACGTAAAATACCTCCGTAATCAATACAACTACAGTGTTTGGGGTACCCTCGATCCGGACATGAAGCAGGAATTTCGCGGAACGGACGGAACGGTTGGTTTTGTCTCGGTCTGGGAAGGAAATGAAGATGCCGGGGCCGGTGAGCAGGAGATCATCGGGATGGTTGAAGGTGAACGGATTGATTATGAACTTCGCTTTCTTGAACCGTTTGAAACTACCTCTTATGCTTTCATGAGCACAGAACCGATCTCAGAAAACCAGACCCGTGTTACCTGGGGGATGTTTGGTTCTTTTTCCCGCCCGATGAACATCATGCTGCTCTTTTTCGATCTTGAAGAAGCAATTGGCAACGATTATGAGATCGGTTTGAATAACCTGAAAGTGCTGCTGGAAGAGTCCGACACTGACGAGGAATCTGAATGACATCCTCTATCCTCGTAACGGTGCTCTCCATACTCGTAACGGCGCTCTGCTCCGTTACGGCAAGCCCGGAAGCTCTGCTTCCAATAAGAAAGTAAAAGGAAGCAGAGTTTCCGTAGAGTGTTCCGCAGCAGAGCAGCGGAACAAGGGTAGTGTCAGAGCAGCGGAACTAGTTTAAGATTGGGGAACAAAGTTAAAGATTAAAATACCTAATCCTGATTAAAAACATCATACCCGCCAACAACCGGCAGGGTCAAGGTTGTGGCATCCAGGTCGATGGTTAATTCTGTGCCCGGGTGTGGCCAGAGCGTGTATTCGCGGTCACTTGAAAAGATCATCAGCCCGATTTGCTGCCCGGCCGGTATGATCTGATCATCCGGCTGCAGATCGAATGTGACGGAATAAAACTCGCCCGGAACCAGGGGTTCACTTTCCCAAATAGATTGGTGGTTCTGCGGGCTGGCCCATCCTTTTGTAATGATATTGTCAGTGATTACGGTGCCCCTGCCCTCGTTCCACGGCAGCGATACCAGCCAGACCGACAGGTTGGCCGCCTCCTTACTGCTTGCCAGGGTTACTGTAATATTCGGCACGCCAGAAATGTGGAGATCGTCGGTTAATTCCGGGGTTAGGTATATCAGCCGGTGATTGGTCCATTCGGCCTGGGCCAATGCCGATCCCGAAAACGATACATTATCAACCAGTGTTTCGGTGCCCTGTCCCGAGGTTGATGTAGCTGTGAGCCCTCCTCTTTCAGGTGCACCGGGAGTCAGGTAAAAGGTAATCGGCTCCGCTTCCGGGTTGGGGTAGTCATCGTACGGTGTGGGGTTGTCCCGTTCATCGCGTTCCCTTACTATCCACGCCCGCGGTTTCTCATCGATACCGTTATCAACATCCAGCAGGTAACGGGTAAACAACATGTTCATCATCCAGTGTGGAGGTTCGCCTCCATGCCCACCCTGGTGGTAGTAAATCATCGCGGGCACTCCCCTTTCCCTGAGCGCCTCATAAATCCTGTAACTGTGTTCCGGCATCACGTTCCAGTCGTTAAATGCATGGGCCATCAAAACAGCGGCCTCCACTGGCTCAATGTGATTGAGATAATCGCGTCCGGCCCAAAAATCATTATAATCTCCGGTGATGCGGTCCATCCCTTCAGCCATTTCGGTATCGCGCACTGTTCGGTTGTTATATTCTCGTTTTGATTCATCCCCGCTGTGAATAAAATCGTAGAGAACATCAATATCCTCGCCAAGGAAGCCACCGGGAGAGCGCACAAGCCCGTGCGACCGGAAATAATGGTAGTAGGATGTATTTGGTGCTATGGGAATGATCGCCTTAAGCCCCTCAACTCCCGTGGTTGCTGCGGCCAGCGGCAGTGTTCCGTTGTATGAGGTACCAGTCATCCCAACAATACCGTTGGCCCAAAAAGCTTCCACCTCTTCGTCACCATCAGGAGTCGTATAACCCGGTGCGCGTCCATTCAGCCAGTCGATAACCGCTTTTGGAGCAAGCGACTCATTTTCTCCCCCCACTGTAGGTGCTCCCTGCGAAAGCCCAGTTCCGGGAGACGTTGAATGAACCACGATAAAACCACGTGGCACCCAGGTTCGAATCTGAGAATTAGAGATTATAGGGCGTTCACCCGTCCGCTCTACCTCCGGTCCCATTGTACGTGCCGGTGGAGTTTCTCCAACCTCGTGTCTTACATCCCAGAAAAAATCGTACGGCGGACGCGCTGTTCCAGCATAATACGGGCTGGTCTCATAGATCACCGGAAGCCTGAGATCGCCGGATTCGGTTTGCGCCGGCCTGGTTACAGAAACGTGCATTCGGTCCGGTTTTCCGTCACCGTCCGTATCAAATTCTGTCTCCACCCAGAGATCATGCCGGATCCACTCATCGGGATCATTGAATTCCGGTATGATCTGAGCCTGGCCATCCTCAATAATGTGTACTGAATTCTGAACATCTATATCCTGGGATCTGGCATCTGTGGCCACAAAAATTATTAACCAAAAGGCGGCAAACAGTGGAAGAGCGTTTCTAATTTTTTTCATCGTTAAATTCTATTTTTGATTGACTTGCACAAAATATACCACAACTGAAACGCATTTAGTGTATTTTTTTTGGAGATCAAAGTCGACACCTTTTTTTCTCGCAGATGAATGCAGAATATCTGCGGAACTCAGCGCATTCATCTGCGTAAATCTGCGAGAACTAAAAAGACTCCATTCGGAACTGTAAACCCTTTTAGAGGCATGGTTATATCGGAGCAAACTTCTTACATTTTCCAAAATCAAAGAATAAATCATACACCTTTACATGCAGCCCAACCCCGACGAAATTCATCACCGTTTTATTGAGATTGCCGGCGGGTTAAGCCCGGACTTGGTTCAGGCGTTTCAAAAAACAGGTCCTGTTCAATTTCAGCCGGATGATTCCCTGCCCCTTGCACATCGCCTCTGCCGGTCGGTGGCTGGCCAGCAGCTCTCCGTTATCGCTGCCCGTACCATCTGGCAGCGAGTACTTGAGGCAGCCAGCGGTACTGATTTGGTTGCATTCTTTACCGAAGAAAACGCAGAAATTATGCGAAACTGCGGCCTTTCAAATGCCAAGGTTCGTGCAATGTGCGGCATCGCCAAAGAAGCACGCGCCGGCAACATGGAAGCGGATGATCTCAGAATCCTGAGCCACAAAGAGCGTTCCAAAGAGCTGACCCGGCTTTGGGGCGTGGGCCAATGGACGGTTGACATGATCTCCATCTTCTACTTCGGTGATGAAGATGTGTGGCCCGACGGCGACCTGGCCGTCCGCAAAACCCTGGAACACCTCACCAGCAAGCGACGAAAAACCATACTCACTGCCGAACGGTTTGCGCCCCACCGCTCCCGGCTTGCACTCTATATGTGGGAGTATAAAAATGCAGTGCCGGATTTGTCTTGAGTGATTTAAGGCCGGACAAAAGTCCCCTTTTGAGAGACTGTGAGAAAATTAAATCTCAAAGAAAATGCCCTTAAATAATTTAGGGAATCTATCAAGTTCAGAGCCTCTGATCTTTCTGACTCACCCCTAACTCCGCCAAGGCTTCGATAGGCAGGGGATGGGTCCAGTTTTTTGTTGCAATTCCACAATCAAAACTTCGTGCCTTCGTGCCTTTGTGCCTTTGTGGCGACAACATGAGCTTAATTTTGAGTTTTAATCTTCCCCAATCAAACAAACGTCTCGGGCTTGTCGGGGTCTTTGAACTGCAGTTCGTAGAGATGATTGTATAAACCGCCGTTTTCCATCAACTCGTAGTGAGTTCCGGTTTCGGTTATCCGGCCATTATCCATCACAAGAATACGGTCGGCGTGTTGCACGGTGGAGAGCCTGTGGGCAATCACAAAGGTGGTGCGGTTTTGCATGAGGCGGTAGAGCGCTTCCTGCACCTGTGCCTCTGATTCGGAATCGAGCGAGGAGGTGGCTTCATCCAGCAGCAGGATCGCCGGATTTTTTAATATGGCCCGGGCAATGGCAAGTCGCTGGCGTTGTCCGCCGCTCAGTTTTACCCCCTTCTCCCCGATCATTGAGTCATAGCCGTGTTCCGTTTCCAGTATAAAATCGTGGGCATTGGCATCTTTGGCCGCCCGGATGATCTCCTCATCGGTGGCATCCAGGTTTCCGTAGCGGATGTTCTCCCGGATGGAAGTACCGAACAGATGCACCTCCTGCGGAACCACCGAAATCTGTTCGCGGAGTGATTTTACCGTCAGCTCCCTGATATCCTGTCCGTCTGCCGCAATTACTCCCTCCTGCGGATCATAAAACCGGGGAATCAAATTGAGGAGTGTGGTTTTTCCTGCGCCGCTAGGTCCTACCAGCGCAACCGTTTCTCCGGCTTCTGCCTCAAATGAAATTCCCTTCAGCACGGGACGGCCGTCGTCATAACTGAACCGGACGTTGTCAGCCCGCAGCCGACCTTCCAAACGAGAAACATGCCGGGCACCGGGCAGGTCGGAAATCTCGGGGATCTCATCCAGCAGCTCAAAAATTCGTTCTGATGCACCTGCCGCTGTATTTACTGCCGCATAGAGCCGCGATGTCTGGCTGATGGAACGGGAGATATTGAGTGCATAGATAATAAAAGCCACCAGGTCGCCCGCAGTGAGGCGGCCCGCAAGCACTTCCTGTCCGCCATACCAGAAGATGATGACCAGCGTACTCATAAACAGTATGCCCACGCCTGACCAGAAGAGCTGCGTCAAAACCACCTTTCTCCGTGCAGTTCCGAACAGTTTTTCCACCGCATCATGGTAGCGGGCTACTTCGTAATCCTCGCGCACAAACGCTTTCACAAGTCGTACAGCGCCAAGGGCATCTTCTGCAACGGCTGTGGAGTCTGCCAGTTCATCCTGTATTCCTTTGGAGAGAAGCCTGATTTTATGCCCGAAATATCTTGTAGCAAGGGTGATGAACGGCACCGTAATAAAGATAACCAGGCTGAGGCGCCAGTTGAGCATCACCATCAAACCGACAGAGCCGATTAATGAAAAGGTGATGGTAAAGAGCTGAGGCAGGGAGTCGGTAAGTGCCGTGCGGATGGAGCCGACATCATTGGTGAGGCGCGATGTGATTTCGCCCAGCCGCCGTTCGGCGTAGAATCGGAAGCCCAGCCGGTGCAGGTGTTCGTACACTTTTTTCCGAAGATCGGTTACCGCCCTCTCTCCCACCCATTCAAGGTGATAGTTGCCCAGAAATGAGAAGAGCGCCTGCAGAATAAACAGAACGAACAGTCCCACGGCCAGCAGATTAAGCAGCTCGCGATTGCCCTCTTCAAAAACGGCATCGAGCAACTCTCTGAGCCCGAGCGGAACGGTAAGCCAGATGGCTGATGCAATCAACACGGCAACCACTGCAAGGTAGAATCTCAGC
>JAFIES010000049.1 GCA_020832415.1 Balneolaceae bacterium
CACGATGATGCAAGTATTAAGTGTAGCCATATTAGAGCGTATGACGCTTAAACAGCTATTTTCTGACAAAACACTCACACAATTAGAGACCCATAACCGTAACCAATTGGTACTCTTTGACTAACAATTGGACACTACTGACCGGAAACAATGGAATAAATATTTCAACTACAGAAAGTTCTATTAGTTCAGAAGGAACCATCACTATAGAACCATTAAACGAAACTTTAAATGTTGCCGGAAAAATAAACTCACATGGTGGTTTCGGAAATGTTGTGATCAACACAGATGCTATACTCTTAAATTCAGCAATACTCGATCTGCAATCCGGAAGCATACTTACCATCAACGACGGTGCCACACTTGACAACTCCGGCACGGTGAATATTGGAAGCGGTGCTTTCTTTAATAATCTTGGAAGTTCAAACCCAGCGGTTACATTTCACCGCGACCTGGAGGGCGAAGAAGGCTGGCGATATATAACCGCTCCAACGAATACCTCATTAAGCGCCCTGCTCGCACCCATCTGGACACAGGGAGTTATTGACGGAGGCAATTCCGACTTCGGAACCCCTAACGTGTACCGCTGGGGGGATGAGGAGGGCCGAAACCGGGAAGACTGGATTGAAGTCACCGATTTAACTCAGAATATCTCCGCCGGTGAAGGCTTCCTGGTGTTTGTATATGCGGATGATAATTTTAACGGATCACCCGACCCCTTCCCTAAAGAACTCTCGGTAACCGGGCAAGAATTCCCTGAAACTTCTGTCGTTACCAACTCCGAAGATAACAACGGCTGGACCCTGCTTGGCAATCCCTTTGGAACGGCAATTGATTTTGCCAACTTCCGGGCCGGTAAAGCAATAAGCAGCTCTGTTTACGTATGGGCCCCGGATGATACCGGTAGTACCGACGAAACAGAGTTTAACAGTGGTAGCTGGGCAACTTATAACACCTCGGGTATCGGCGATCTAACCAACGGGCTGATTGCCCCTTTCCAGGCATTCTTTGTGGAGAATGACGGTTCAACCTCAGTAGAACTGGATTTTGTACAGACTACCAAGAGCACAGACATCACCAATACCAGGTTTTTGTTTAAACAGTCAACTTCAAACAGCATTCGTCTGGAATTAACTGGTAAAGGGCTGCGAAACTCCGCCTGGCTGACCTTCTCTGATGATGGAGTTGCCGATCAGCGATCTCCCGGCGACGCCTGGCAACTTGCTCCATTTTCGGCTGAGTATGCCCTGCTTGCCACCGAAAAGCCCGGCGTTGGCCTGATGGATATCGGGCACTTTCCAACGGAAAGCGAGCTCTCCATTCCACTGGCTACTCAAACCACCCGCCCGGGCAATTATCGCCTGTCGGTTACCGACATGGATTTTAATGGTAAACCGCTATTTCTGCACGATATGCAGGTCGGCAAAAGTGTACCATTATCCACTGATATGCAGTATGAATTTACCATCAGCCAGGCAGCCAAAGCCCCAACAGATCCCTTTTCGATGCTAAGAGAAGATCTTCGGATGAAAGATGCAGGTGCCAGCCGGTTTGTGATCACCACCGATCAGGTTCTTGAGACCGGCGGACCTGAACTGCCTTTGGTCTTCAATTTGGCACAGAATTATCCAAACCCGTTCAATCCATCTACAATTATTTCCTATGAACTCCCGGAAACCAGCGATGTTCGCCTGGAGGTGTTTGATTTAACCGGCCGACAGATAGCCACACTTGTTGAGGGACAGGTGCAGGCAGGCTCCCACCGTGTTACCTTTGATGCCGGGAATCTTTCCAGTGGTGTTTACCTGTATCGTCTGCAGGCAGGAAACCAAATCTTTACCCGAAAATTAACACTGATCAAATAGAACGGCTATCTCTGCTGACCAAAATTGACGCAAAAATCATGGATCTTCGAAGCAGCCGGCTTGCTTGATCCTTTTGCGCCATTTTTTACGCTTAAATTGAGAATTCCTCTATTTTTCTTTGTTCAAATCAGAAAACGCCTCTTCTGATTTTGCTGAAATATCTCTGATTATTTCATCCAGCTCTTCTGCTGAAGAAAAAATAAAATCGAGCATTTGCTCTTTTTCGGCCATATCCAATTCTCCGGTTTTCATCAGATCAATGATTCCCATGAGTCTCGAAACGGGAGCTCTTACAACATGTGATTGCATCCAGGCAATTTCACGAAGCTGCTTGTTTTGGAGTTCAATCGCTTCAAGGTGAGCCAGTTTTTCAGTTACATCCGTTGCGAGTACAATCACCCTTTTACAAGCCTTGAAATAGATATAATTATTAATGATTTCAACATTTATAATCGTACCATTTTTTTTGCGATGACTTTGGATGGTTCTGTCTGATGCCGAACCCAGTGCTTCTATTTTTTCAGCGGCATCTTCATTAGAATCTTTCACACAAAGTGCGCTTTGAGTCATCCCCAGGAACTCCTCTTTGCTGTATCCATAGTGATTAATTGCGGCTTCGTTTACATCAAGAATTGCATTCGTTTCTGGGTCGTAAACCCACATTGGTGCTGGACTTAGCTGGAAGAGATCCATATAGCGCTTTTCCGATTCTCTAAGTGAACGGATAAAACGATGTCGCTCAATGGAGTACAGAACACTTTTATAGAGAACCAGTGAGCTGATTGTGTCTTTCACCAGGTAATCGGAAACACCCATAGAAAGAGATTTCACGGCAAATTCAAGATCACTGTATCCGGTCAGAATCACTACCGGATACTCAACTGCAAGATGTTTAATGTTTTCAATCAGCTGCTCTTTGCTTATATCGGGGAGGGTCAAATCCAACAGGATGATGTCGTAATTTTCATTACCATCTGTAATGAGAGGTTTGGCCTTTTGAAATCTCTCAACGTGTTTTAGATCAGGCCTCAAAATATACTCTTCAAGATACTCTTCAACCAGTAAGGCATCACCGGGATTATCCTCAATCAATAGTACCCGAATGGAGCGTTCATCTCGTTTCATAAACTATGTGGCAGAATTCTAAACTTTAGTGGGCAATTTTACCAGGCTCAGCCAGAAATTTTCAATACTTAACACCGCATTTAAGAAATCCTCTGCTTCTATCGGCTTGGTAATAAAACAGTTCGCATGATTTTCATAAGAGAGGGTAATATCTCTTTCTGAAGAGGAGGTAGTTAGCATGATTACCGGAATCTTTTTAAGCTGATCATGTTGTTTAATAAACTTCAACACTTCATGACCATTTTTCCTTGGTAAATTTACATCTAGAATGATTAAATCTGGTGTCTTCACATCCTTGAACGAGCCCTCTTTCTTGAGAAAAGCTATTGCCTTTTCACCATCTTTCGCAATACTCAGATCATTCACGAGTTTCGCCTCTTCAAAGGCCTCCTCAATCAGCAAAATGTCCCCTTCATTATCTTCAACTAATAGTATATGTATTGACTTCATCGCAACTACCTTTCTACCCCATTTATCTATAAAAATATATTCAGATGACTTAAATAGTTAATCTATAATACTTTTTCAGTTTCTATTATCCTAATATTTCTCATTATTCATTATTTAATCAATATATAAAACAGATTTGCTTTCACCTATCTGCAGAAAATTATAACAATGCAGATTAATGCGAACTTATGTAAAGTTGATGATTTATCAATTGGCAAGGTGAGTATTAAGCTAAAGGCTTAAACTACTTATGCATCAGGTGTATCTTTCGCAATGGAAAAACGGAACGTACTGCCGTTGCCGGGCTCCGATTCAACACCAATTGAACCGTTGTACTGTTCCACAATTTTCTTACAGATTGCCAGCCCTATACCTGTTCCGCTATATTCGTCTTTTGTATGAAGCCGCTGAAAAATGTCGAATATTTTCTCTTTGTATTCATCATCAATACCAATGCCATTATCCTTCACATAAAATACCCAATGCTTTTCTGTCTCTTCTGCCCAGATGTGTATCTCAGGTCTGTTATCTGCCGAATGATATACAAGTGCATTTTGAATCAAATTTTGCAGTAGTTGAAACATGGGTGATTTGGAAGCATAAACTTCAGGTAACGGATCTGCAGTAATAACAGCTTTTTTCTCTTTTATTAGTTTTCTGTTCAGGGCAAGAGTATTCTCCAGAATATCATTCATATTAATATATTTCATCTCTTCATCATCACTGGAAATGCGGGAATATTCAAGCAGGTCCAGGATAATCTGCCTCATTCGGTGTGCACCATCTGATGCAAAATGGATATACTGCTTTCCTTTTTTATCGAGCAGATTACCATATTTTTTTTCAAGCAGTGAGAGAAAGCTGGTGATCATCCGCAGCGGTTCCTGCAGATCGTGAGAAGTAACGTATGCGAATTGCTCGAGCTCACGATTTGACCGAAGTAATTTTCGCGAATTTTTTTCCAGATCGTTGGTTTTTTCATCTACCAATATCTGCAGCCGCCTGGGCTCAGTAGCCAGATACCAGAGAAAAAGGCCGAGTATTAATGATAGTACAAACCCAATAACGGAGAAAAGTATGCCTTGCCTCAGGTAGTTCGGGGAATTCATATTTGCTTCAATATTCCAGTTTCCAAGCGGAACAAATGCTGATGCATAAATTCCATCACTTATAATTTCACTATCCTCAAAAAAGACAGTTGATAAGCCGTTTTCTGCAGCTTTCGAAATCTGATAGGTGTAGGTATTGTTTGAACCGCTTGCATCCGTTCCGATCGCACTCAAAATCGTATCGTACTTAATTACTACAGCCGAAAACCCCCAATATTCATTGTCCATCTCGATAGGGTAACGGCCAACCACACCTCTGCCACCCTGAATAAGATTGAACGGGCCCTCGAAGTATAGATCACCGCGCTCCAGTGCAAGCATCGCCTCTCTTCGGTGTGTTGTGTCTTCAAGTACTGCATACCCAATAGTGGGTTCGTGCCCCTCAAGCGGAAATGTTCGCATGATGGTGGTTCCCTGCACGTATTGAATTGCATCAATAAAATCGTTCTGCTCGAGAAGCTCTTCGGCAATTTCATCGAAATGATCCCCAAGAAGATCGTTTCTGATGAGATAAGCCAGCATTTTTGTGGCTGTTACACTCTGGCTCAGGGATTGCTCGAGCTGACTTTTCAGCCGGTTCACCTCCTGTTCAACCTGTATCAGCTCCTTCTCTTTTTGATTATGGTAGACCAGGTATGCAATTGACTGCGTAATTACAACAGATAGCAACACGATCATAAACGACATTCTGTACTGTGTAACCCAAGATTCTTTATTAGCCATCAACCTTTACCCCTTCGATTCTTGTGATCAACCACCAGCAAAAAGATGCTTTAAACTGTTCTGTTTTTTGAGCCTTTCGCAAACATCAACATTCAGCGGCTTTTCAACAAAATCTACCACATGTTTATAATTTTTTGCAATTTTTCTATCTAAACTATTAAGCGATGAGGATACCACAATTACATAAATATCATCATTTAAATCAGAATCATCTAATCTTTTTAAAAAATCCCAGCCGCTCATACCCGGCATGTTGATATCTAAAAAAATCACGCATTCAGAATCATACGCCTCAAGGTAAGTTAGCGCCGGTTCTGCCCGGCTGAAAGATTTAATATCATCCGCAAAATTACTTTCCCTGACCATAACTTCATGCAGAAACAGAACCGCGGCGTCATCATCCACTATAATTACCGGAACACCCATCTCACTGTTCAGTTTTTTCAAGTTTTTCTATTCTGTTTTCAATTTTGGAATCATTGAATACAGCTTTCAGGCTGAAAAGCCTCTTATCCGCTATAATCTGTCGGGTTTTGAATTTTTGCGATGGTGAAGTAGAACGTACTGCCTTTACCGGGTTCAGATTCTACCCAAATTTTACCACCCTGATCGCCAACAATTTTTTTACAGATAGCAAGGCCCACACCTGTGCCACTGTACTCCTCCCTGCCGTGCAGGCGCTGAAAGATGTTGAAAATTTTCTCTGAATATTCCGGGGCTATGCCAATGCCATTATCCTGTACGGAAAAGATCCACTCGTTTTCAGTTTCTTCAGCATGAATCTTCACAACAGGTTTATTTCCCGGCTCCTGGTAGTTCACTGCATTGTTCATCAGGTTCTGAAAAAGCTGCTGCATCTGTGTTTTTGAGGTGTAAATCACCGGCATTTTTTCCCAACTTACATCGGCTTTTTTGTCTTGTATCATTTTCCTGTTTAATGAAGCTGCATCTTCAAGCACTACATTCAAATCTACCTGAGATTTATCGGCATCGATACGGCCCACCCGTGAATATTCAAGCAGATCCATAATAATCTGGCGCATTCTCTTTGCTCCATCTGTTGCAAAATAGATATATTTCTTACCCTTTTCGTCCAGCAGATGATCATATTTTTTCTCAAGCTGTGCCAAAAAGCTGGTTATCATCCGAAGTGGCTCCTGGAGATCATGAGATGCAACAAAAGCAAACTGTTCGAGCTCTGCATTAGAGACTACCAGCTCTTTGGCTTGTTGCTCAAGTGTACTATTCAGCTGTTTTAAAGCTTTTTCAGCATCTTCGTTTTCAATGGCCGATCCAAGATTAATCGCAATTGTTTTTAAAAACGTGATCTCCTCTTCCGTCCATACTCTTTCTGAGGTACAGTCATCAAATCCGATAAAACCCCTAAACTCCTTTCCGGTAAATACTGGTAATGCAAGAATCGATTTTATCTCCTGGTCGGCAATAAATTCTGCAAACTCCTTATCCTTAATATTCGATACTACTTCATTAAATCCGCCATCATGGATTACCTGATCAATAAAACTGCGAATATCATCAAACGGATGATTATGGTGATTAGGGTTATCAATTTCACGTGTTGTACCTTCCGAAACCCATTCCACTTTCATTGAAATTACATCCTGGCCTGTTGTTTCCAGCACAGCATGTTCAAAAAAGTAGACCCTGTCTGCATTTGCAACTTCACCGAACAGCTCAAGACTTTTGTCCAGGGCTCTCTGCCAGTTATTCTCTTTGATTAACAAAAAATTAAACTGTGCAATGGCATCCAGCTGCCGTGTTTTTTCAAGAATCATTTCCCGGCTTCTCTTACGATCGGTAATATCTTTAAAGTAAACAGATAGCCCGGATGAAGATGGGTATGCACTTACTTCAAACCATTTATCAATTGCAGGATAGTACTCTTCAAAATGAACGTTAACCTGTTCCCTTACAGCTTTGTGATATTCTGTGTAGAAATCAAGAATGGTTGCATCTTTATACAGATCCCATAAATTTTTGCCTATAATTTCATTTCGCGGCATACTCAATACATTTTCTGCAACATTGTTCCAGTAGGTTACTATCCAGTTATGATCTACTGCAAAAAAGGCATCCCCTATACTTTCTAAAATTTCATTTCTCTCTTCAAAAAGCTTCCTGCGTTCAATCTCTGTTTTTTCTCGTTCGATCGCTACAGCCAGGTTGGAGGTAATGGTATTCAGAGTTCGTATCTCTTCTTCGCTCCATATCACTTCTTCTGTGCAGTTGTCAAATCCTACAAACCCATAAAAAATATCCTGTACATAAACCGGTATTGTCAAGAACGATTTTATGCTCTGATTTTCCATTACAGTGCGTAGAAGGGTACCCTCCTCAATGTCCCTCAGTAATAACATACTGGGTTTCCCATCCAACATAGGATCAAACAGTTCCGGTGCTTTCCCGAACGGCATCTCTTCCAGATCAGGATTGTTCAACTGCGATTCGATACCTTCCCGGGACCACTCCAGTTTTTGAGTAGCAAACCCCTCACCGGTTTTCGTATTAAAGCGGTTTTCAAAATAGTACACCCTATCGGATTGAACCGCCTCTCCGATCTCCGCCAAATGAGACTCAAGTGCTTCGTACCAGTTTTCAAAATTAAGCAGAGCGCTATTCAGTCTTGCAATGGTATTGATATGACGAGTGCGTTCCAGCAGGTTCAGTTCTGCAAGCTTTTGCTCGTGAATATCCTGGAAACTGCCATATAAACGAATCGGTTTTCCATTTTCAAGTTCAGCCTCCCCAATAACCCTGACCCACCTTTCATTTCCTTTTCCTGTAATGATGGGTAGTTCAAGATCCCAGGGTGAACCATTTTTCATTGCCTCATCAACAGCCCTTTGAATTCGTTTACGCGGCTCTCCCTTTTTGTAATAATTTATGCTCGTTTCAAGAGCAGGTTCAATAGCAGGTTCTTCTTCATGAATCTGCCGTGTGATGTTAGACCAATAGACTTTGTTATTTGTTAAATCTACCTCCCAGCTGCCTATTTTTGCAAGCCGGTTTGCCTGTTCGAGTAACTCTTCCAGCTCTTTTTGTTCCGTGATGTCTTTGGCTACGCTATAAGCTATTTCTTCTTCTTTAAATATTTTAAACGTCCACGACAGCCAAATCACCTTTCCTGATTTTTTTACATAGCGGTTTTCAAAATATGACTTACCAAAACCCCTATTAGCATTCTCATATTCCTGCAAAGTTTTCTCGCGATCGTTTGGGTGTACAAACTCGAGAAAGGGTGTGGCAAGAAGCTCTTCTTCTGAGTATTCAAGCATTCCACATAAAGCGGGGTTCACTTTCTTTAAATACCCGTCAAATCCTGCAACTATAATACCATCCGGGGCAAAGGTAAAAATCCTGTAAAGCTCCTCTTCAAGTTGTTTCCTCATTATTTCAGACGCAAACTGAACTGACAACATTTTAAAAAGATCCACATAATATCGCTCCTTCTTCAGATCATCAGACAGCATCAGCAGAATCACACCAAGTACTTTATCACTATCCATAATGGGAAAACTAAACGCAGTTTTCAGACCGGCTATTCCGGCTTTTTCCCGGCGGATGAAGTTTTTCTGAGTTTCAAGGTTTCTCCAAAACAGATTCTTTTTTCTCTCCCATGTTTTACCGGGCAGCCCTTCACCTTTTTTTAAATTCTCTAGTACTTTCGTTTCCGGATAAAAATTTCCAATTTCGGGGTTGCTAATTGTAAAAGCAGCAAGATTCATATACATCTGCTCTCTGTCTACAAGCCAGAATTCAAGTGCATCAAATAATTTCAGATCAGCAATTTGGTCCAATGAATATTGCAGGGCTTTTTTTACTTTTTTTTCCCTGTTAAAAATCTGGCTGATTTCTGAAGATAATGTACTCTGAAGCTCCCTTAGCTTGCGTTCTGTTATATCTTTCTGGATAGAGATAAAGTGTGTACATTTGCCGTTTTCAAATACCGGGCTGAGCGAAATATTCACCCAGTATTCTTCACCTTGTTTACTATAGTTGAGCAGTTCTACTTCTATTCCTTCCCTGTTTCGAACAGCTTCACGTAATTTTTGAAGCTCTTTTGACGAGGTATAAGGCCCCTGAAGTATGCGGGGAGTTTTCCCAATTACCTCTTCAGCTTTATAACCCGTCATTTCCTCAAAACCCCGGTTCACATAAATAATTTCAGGTCCATCGGGTTCCTCTACAGGTTCCGCTTTCGTAATCAGAACGGCATCATTGGCTTCGGATGCCACCGACTCCATCAGCTTTATATATACGCCCGCCTGTTTCTCTTCGGTAATATCAATTACGATGGAATCCCAAACCACCCGTCCATCTTTATTACTTACCGGATTGCCCATCCCTCTCAGCCAGCGCAGGGTACCATCCGGATGGTGGTAGCGGTATTCAGAAGCCCACTTCGTATTTTTTTTTGCTGATTCTTTCATGGACTGAATCACCCGCTCCACATCATCCTCATGAATATGTTTCCATCCAAGGCTCGCGTTTTCAAAAATCTCATCAGGATTAAATCCCAAAACCTGTTTTACCCCGCCGCTTACAAATTGCGTTTCTTCGACTCTGTCGGCCTCTGTTACATATCGATATATTACACCGGGCACATTGTTCATCACTCCCTTCAAGCTCTCTTGCCTGTCAGTATTATTGAACATATCGATTAATACCATACTGGCAATTCTTCCTCCGTCGGGATCATCAAAAACAGTGGATGAAAACTCACACCAAAATCTCTCACCGTTTTTTCGAACTCCAATCACCTCGCCTGAAGTGCTTCCGGCCTTTTTTCTCTCCTTTAGTTTTTCAACCAGTCCCGGCGAATTCGGATCTAAAAAACCATATGTACCCAACCTTCTGAACTCCTCCTCAGAATAACCGAACATACGACATGCAGCCTGGTTCACCTCCAGAATGGTTCCATCGGTACGGGTTATAAACAGGGCCGTGATGGAGTTCTCAAACAGGGCCTGGTATTTTTTATTCATTTCCATTAGGCATCCTACTCATCTTATAATCAATATAAACAATGATATCAGAAAAGACCCAGATCAAATACATGCAATAACTAAATACGAACTGAAGCTGAACATCATTCTGAGACAGCTAGAGGTACCACAAAACAACCACCGGACAATTATTTAACTCATTAGACAGATGGGAAATATAATCCTGAAGTACATCCCGCAGAGATATCATTTGAAATCGAACGAATTGTATTTTGAAAAGTCAGACAGCCGCTGCTGAATCTGATTTACTCGCTCATTTGCCAAATTTTATAATTTCCTGTTAAGTATGGGCAACTACCGCTCATATACATCTTAAGTAGAGTAAGCCATAAAATCTAACACATTAAAAAAGTTGTCTTAATCAATATCACACATTTCAACAATGTAACCAAAAAACTACTCTACAGCATCTACATCCACATTGATTCGCACAGCAGAAGAACCTTTCGGCTTGATGGAATCATATTTATGGAAGATGGTATCCAGGAGTTTTTCGATGGCATGGGCATTATAACTTCTCTTCAGTTTTATGTGAGCCTCCCATTGATATTGCCCGCTCATCCATTCGATAACAGACGGGGATGGCCCCATCACTACATCCTCACCTGTAACCATTCGCATGGCATCGCAAAATCGGTCGGCCACCATCTGCACTTTACTCCATGATGGCGATTTAAATCGAAACACAACCATCCTCGCGAAGGGTGGGAAGAGAAGCATTTCCCGGCCGGCCAGTTCCTGTTTTGCAAACGCTTTGAAGTCGTGGGTTTTTGCACATGTAATTGCCGGGTGATCAGATTTCCAGGTTTGAACGTAAACCACACCCGGTTTTTCGGCACGCCCTGCCCGCCCTGCAACCTGGCTTAATAGCTGATACATTCGCTCCCCCGCACGAAATGATGGAAACGCAAGCTCCGTATCCGCACTGATTACACCCACAACCGTTACATTGGGAAAATCGAGGCCTTTGGCTACAAGCTGTGTACCAATCAAAATATCTGCTTCGCCATTCAGAAATTTCCTGTATATCGTTTGGTGGCCATGTTTTCCCGAGGTTGAGTCACGATCCATACGGATTAGCCGTGCATCCGGGAATAGCTCTGCCATCTCCTCTTCAACCTGCTGCGTGCCACTCCCCTTCGATTGCATATTTTCAGATCCGCACAATTCACAATATCTGTCAGCCCGCCGCGAGTAGCCACTGTAGTGATCCAGCAGGATGTTTTTCTTTTTATGATAGGTGAGACTGGTAGAACTTTCAGGGCTTTGAGGTATATGCCCGCAATCTTCACACTGCAGAAATGAGGCATAACCGCGCCGGTTATAGAGGAGAATTACCTGTTCTTTACGCTTCAGAGCATTTTCAATCTCAATGTGCAGTTCTGCAGTAAGCGGCCCTTTCATGGCGTGCTTGTACTCCTTCAGGTTGAGGATTTCTACCTGCGGCATGGTACCTGTTGGCCGAAGCGGAAGTTGCAGTAGAGTGTGTTTCTTTTCAGTTACCGCTTTCACCGATACCATTCCCGGTGTTGCCGATCCGAGGATTACCACCGCCTTTTCCATCTGCCCGCGCACTACAGCCACATCCCTGGCATGATAGCGCGGAGCGGGATCAAACTGCTTGTATGATGAATCGTGTTCTTCATCAACCACAATCAATCCGAGATTATGCACAGGCGCAAATACAGCCGAGCGCGGACCAATGGCGATTCGTTTTTCACCGGAGTTGAGACTTTTCCACGCTTCGAAACGCTCGCGATCGCTAAGGCGGCTATGCAGTACTGCGATCTGATCTCCAAAAATCTGGTAAAATCGCTGAACAGTTTGTGGTGTGAGTGCAATTTCCGGAACCAGTACAAGGCCGCCCCGTCCCTCTTCAAGTGCGTGTTTAAGCGCGTGGATGTACACCTCTGTTTTTCCCGATCCCGTTACGCCAAAAAGCAAAAAACTCTCAAAACGGCGATCATCGAGTGGTTTTTTAATCGCCTCAAAGGCCTCTTTCTGCTTTCCAATCAGAGTTTTTATATTTGCGGGTTCATAGAGGCCATCATACGCTTCATCGGATTCGACTTTCAGATCAACCGACTCAATCCACCCCTCTTCTTCAATTCTTTTGAGAGTATAAGTTGTGAACAGATCATCCTTCAGCAGTTCCTGTTGAGGTAACGGCAGATTTAAACCGGCCAGTTTCTCAAACGCCTTCACCCATTTTGCCTTTCGACTTTTATCATCCAGATCTGCCAACATAGCTTCTGCATTCAAATCCTCAGCCAGTTTCCAGTTTTTTACTTTTTTATAGTCAACTTTCTGCCGCGGATATTCCCAAACCTGGATCCATCCCTGTTTCAATGCCTTTTTCAGAATCTTTTTTTCGGGATTATCCCGCCATCGTTTTTCAGCCTCTGCAAGTGTCATATTGCTGCTCTCTACATCATCCAGCAACTCTTTCTCTTTTTCAGTGAGCCCCTCTTTGAAACCCTTTTTTACCCGTAACTTTTTTTCAGAAGCAAAATTAAGTCCCACCGGTAAAGCGGCCTGAATCGCTTCGCCCCAGCTGCAGTAGTAAAAGCGATGGATCCACTCTGTGAGCTGGAGCATGGTTCCGCTCATGATCGGTTCGTCATCTAATACCCGTTCAACAGGCCGTGTTTCAAACTCAGGTTTTTTCTCATGAACCTGAACTGCCATTCCAATTGAAAATTCATTTCTGAGGGGTACCCAAACCCGCATTCCGGGCTCAATCACCTCATTGCTGCCGGTGTGGTATGTAAACAGACTGCGTATAGCCGTTGGAAAAGCGATATCCACATATTTTTTTACCATCTGTTGAAGCTATGGAATATCGCAGGAAAATGGGAAGTTCTTTCTCCGATACAATTTAATCAGGAGAAGCGGGATGGAGTGGAGGGATCTCGCTGAACGAAGAAAAAAAGCTCTAAAAGCAAGACCCACATTATCGATACGTGTTCTATCAAGGGCTGATGTGGCAAGATGATCTTATTTGAATTGGAAAAGCACTCATATCAAAAACATGGATAGCGGTTAATTTTTTTTATATTCCAAGATTACTACCAGAATTATTGAACCATCAACCACCAATCAAACCAAATTAGTTATGAGAAATTATTCCCGGCGCAGGTTTATCCAAACAAGTTTAGCGGGTGCAGCCGGCCTGTCGATGTTCCCATTTATGAAAGGATGTTCCACACCACCCAGTGATCAAATACGGATCGGTGTTATCGGGCTTGGAAGGCAAGCTATCTCTTTGATTAATGGATTCCATCAAAACCCCGGAGTAAAAGTTGTAGCGGGCGCCGATGTTTATGGCAGAAAGCGTGAACGTTTTGAAATGATGATTCGCCAATATCAGGAAGCAGCTGAGTACAGCAATATCGAAGCAACAGCAACCGCAGATTATCAGGATATGCTGAACCGTGACGATATTGATGTTATTGTAATTGCCACACCTGACCATTGGCATGCCATTCAGGCGATTGAAGCTTGCCAGGCCGGTAAAGATATCTACCTTGAAAAACCGGTTACTCTTACAATCAAAGAAGGTATTGAAGTGGTAAAAGCTGTACGTGAGAACGATATTGTTCTTGGAGTTGGCAGCCAGCAGCGATCGGATCCAAATTTCCAGCATGCTGTTAAACTTGTTCGAGAAAACAGGCTGGGTGATCTTGCACATATAAATGCCTGGGTTGGCGGACCTGCCGTACCATACGACCTCCCCGAAGAGGAAGTGCCGAGTGATCTGGACTGGGATAAATGGCTGGGGCCCAATCAGTATGTGCACTACAATCCCGATCTGAATCCGCCAATTTCTCTCGACCCTGTTCAGCATGAGCAGATCTGGGGCGGATGGCGATGGTACAAAGAGACCGGTGGCGGTCTGCTTACCGACTGGGGCGCGCACATGTTTGATGTGGTACAGTGGGCACTCGACAAAGACGACAGCGGACCGGTTGAAATAATCCCGGCCGGCCACAGCGGCACCGATTACATCGATTTCGTTTATGAGGATGGCCTTGTAATGTCGAACGCACCATTTACTGATGATGAGATGCAGGGTGTTCGTTTTGAAGGCAGCGATGGCTGGATTGAAGTACACAGAGGCCATTTCCGTGCGTCGGATGACGAACTGCTCCCACCCGTTCCTGAAGTTGATGACGATGTAGAGTATGAGCAGGCAAGCCCGCACCTGGTGGACTTTATTGGTGCTGTGCGTTCGCGTCAGGATCCAATCGCGCCGATCGAAGCCGGACACCGAACCGGTACCATCGGTACACTTGGTAATATAGCCACGGTATTAGATCGTCCGCTAAAATGGAATCCCGATTCAGAAACCTTTGTGGATGATGCCGAAGCAGATGGCCATCTCCACAGAGATTACCGTGACGGATATTCCTTATAATCAACAGAATATAAATTTTTACAAAGCACCTTATCCGATAGGATGGGTGCTTTTTTTATGTCTGTGAGTTAAACAAACTAATCTCAACAAATAGCGCAAACAGCCTGTACTGAACTTGTCGAAGTACTCGTTTGTGACCAAACACTCCGGAGGAGTGATACATTTGTAGCCTCGGGTGAAGCGAGAATCACACATGCAACGCATGGATGATGGAGCGAAACCCGAGGTTACGTCAGATCAACAATAGAAACCCCGAGGCGCGGTACCTGGCAAAATCCGAAAAATCAATCGAGGGGTAATGGGAAAGATTTCGAATAAATCTGCGGGGTTCGATTTTTTGATGCAATGTTCTGAACTCATACCCAATCCCTTCGATTCTGCCGGTTACTTTTTATGCAAGCTCGCCTCGGGATTTTTTTGGACGTTTCGTTTACCCAGGGCGGCGATTGGGG
>JAFIES010000050.1 GCA_020832415.1 Balneolaceae bacterium
TTGAATCAAAATTAAAAACAGATGAAAACAGCAGGCATAATCGGCGGGTCGGGCTACATCGGCAGCTATGTAACGAAAACATTCCTTGAGAATGGATTCAGCGTAAAGGTATCGGCCACGGATATCAAAAAGAAGAAAAAGTACGTCCATCTAAAACAATTGCCCGGCGCAGAGAATCTTGAGATTGTTCCGCTGGATACACGCGATGTCGCATCCCTAAAGACTTTTGTGGATGGATGCGATGTTGTGGTACACGGCGGCACCCCTTTTCAGCTCGATGTACAAGATCCGGCGAAAGATCTATTCGAACCCACGATCAAGGGCACGGAGAATTTTCTGGAGGTTATACATGAATCATCAACCGTAAAAAATGTGGTGATTATTGCTTCTGTAGCTTCATATAACACGGGATATCCCATGCCGGTGGCGGGAAAACCGGAGGATTACCTGTACAAAGAAAGCGACGAACCACACCTTAACGAAGAGGGGCATCCTTACGCGCAGGCCAAATATCATGCCGATCAGGTGGTTCGCAAATTCATTTCAAACCATCCGGATCTGGATGTTGACATTGTGAGTGTCTACCCCACAGGCGTAATGGGTCCCGCCCTGTCGAATCGCGATGACTCTACCTCAATGGGCCTGCAATACCTGTTCAAGAATAAGATCGCCCCAAATCCCTTTGTGCAGATGCTATATGATAATGACATGGAATTTGCCATTGTGGATGTGCGTGATGTGGCTGAGGCCATTTACAGGGCTGCAACCACAGACGGTCTGCACGGAAAGCAGTACTACCTGAGCAACGAGAGCTGGAAAGTGTCGGATATGACAAGAATGCTGAATAACGAGCCGGTTGTTGAAAAACCGAGGTTCGTTTACAGTGGGAAAAGATCTGAGCAGGATTTGGGTATTACTTACAAACCAGCTCATGTTTCTTTTGGTGATTATGCTGCGGTGAGCGAGAGTTAAATCAACGTAGACATGCTAAAATTCTTCCGAAACATACCATCTGAATCACGGATTAAACGGATTTTTGGATTTACACGGAATTTTCTGCGTGCCATCCAGGTACGGCATATGTCGAAATTTACTACAAAGCTCAATACCCACCGTTAACCATGTTGCGTATCAGCCGGCGGTCGGACACGGCCTACGGCACGCTATGGTTTGTGGCGCATCTTTTTTCTACCCATATACAGTCCCTACGGGACAAATTTATAAGCAACATATGACGGCATTATATTTATGTTAATACCGTGAAATCCTTTAATCCCTAAAATCCGCGATTCCGACATGCTAAAATACTTCCGCAACATCCGCAAAAAACTGATCGAACAGCATAATTTTCGTAAATATATGTTGTTCGGCTTCACCACTTTTATGATAAGCTTCGTTCTATTGCAGCAGGCGCAGGGCCAGTGGACAAACCACTACCCCAAACTGGACGATTTTGGTCATCATACCTACCTGGAACAGCACGAGCTGCCTATACTTTCGCACGGCCCTGTGGATCCGGCACCGGCACCGGATGGCAGAACTCTGGCTTTTGCCGCGCAGGGCTGGATATGGCTCATGGATCTGGAAACCGGTGTGGCCACGAGGATCACCAGCGGGCCCGGCATGGATGCCCGGCCAAGGTGGTCTCCGGATGGAAAACAGCTTGCGTTCGTTCGCGACACCGGCGACGATACGTCGATCGTATTAATGAACGTGGGGAGCGGCAGTGAACAGATTATCAACACCCCGGCCATTGAGCTCGACCCGGAATTCTCAGCCGACGGACGATCCCTCTATTACACCTCCGGCGTAAGCGGCAGCCTTGAGCTGAGGCGGCACCATCTTGGCACCAACGTGAATGACACGCTCACCCAACTGCCACAGGTGGTACGCAATACGCGGAGACTGGCAGATGGATCCGGAATTCTTTACCTGCACGGAGCAGGAGCGCACCGCGTGCTGCGTGAGCGCAATTTTGTGGAAGGCACCGATCGTATTGTGCATCGTGAAACGCTCACCTATCATTTGACAGCAGATGCGCACCCGACACAGAGGCTGATCGTTTTCAGCGCACCCATTGATAACGACTACCATCTCTGGACGATGGACCTCGACGACACGCGTGTGAAAAAACGCCTGACCTACGGCAATCCCTACGCGCTTACGCCGGCTTTCAGTCACGACGGCAATGAGATTTTTTACGTGGACCTGGATGCCAACCGGCAATTCCGGATGATGCGGCTGCCCACCTATGGCGGCATACCTGAACCGGTCGGGATCACAAGATGGAACTACGGAGTGCCAACCGGAACCCTTTCTGTAGCATTGACCAATGCTGAAGGTGAACCTGTAACCGCGCGGGTTTCCATATCCCGTGCTGATGGCCACCCGGTTGCCTATTCCGGCGACGCGACCTACGTTGATCCACAGACCGGGCGACGTTACTTCTATATTGAGGAGAGCGCTGAGTTCACCCTGCCCGAGGGGCGTTATACCGTTCTTGCTGCACGCGGACCGATGGCGCCGGTCGTGGAAAAAGAAGTCCGGATTCCTGGCGGGGGCAGCGCGCAAACCACACTTTCAATTTCCGAGATCTGGGATGCGGGAGCCAATGGCTACTTGTCCGCCGATCATCACGTTCATCTTAACGGGGATGGACACCATCGTTCCACTCACGAAGATGCGTTGCGCCTGATGGCGGGTGAATCGCTGGATCATTTGGCACCCATGTCGTGGAACCGGTGGGAGCGCCTCATCGATTACAGCATTCTTGGGAAGGAGACCACACTTAACGGCCGAACCGTGCAGCAGGGGCAGGAAGTACGTTCTCACTTCCATGGGCATGTTGGCCTGCTGAATGTGGAAACCCCTTTCACTCCGTGGTTTTTCGGGCCGTTTAACCCGACGCTGGGAGATCCGGACCTGACCAACGGCGATGTCTTCGAATTTGCCGATCAACATGGTGCATTTGGCGTCTACGTACATCCGGTTGGCTCTGACCGTGACCCGTTTACACACCTTGAAGAGGGGCCGATTCCGCTTGAACTGATCTCCGACGGTGTGCTTTCGAAGCGAATGGGTATTGAGCTCGTGTGCGCCTGGACCAGTTCACTGGGCACAGCCGAAGTGTGGTATCGCCTGCTCAATATCGGCCGGCCTGTAGCGGCCATGTCCGGCACCGACGGCTGGGTAGATTTCCATCGCACGCCGGCAATGGGTACCGGGCGAACGTACGTTCGAACCGAAAATGCTGACAGGTCAGCCGGGGCGGTGATCGAAGCCGCAGCTGCCGGCCGGAGTTTTGTCACCACCGGGCCCGCTTTGATTTTCGAACTGAATGACGGTTCCCGTCCGGGCGATGTCACCTCTCCGGGCAGCCAAACGTGGCGAGCAACAGTTGCGAGTACAACTGACATTAACATTCTTGAGATCATCGTTAACGGCAGCGTTGTTGAACAGCTTGAAGGTGTGAATGCCGGAGAAACACGCACGTTTACCGGCCAGGTTGATCTCCCGGTGGGCGGCTGGATTGCTGCCCGTGCTTACGCTGCAGAGCAAAAAGAGGATTCATGGCCGACCATGCACGCCAGACCATACGCTCATTCTTCACCCATCTGGATTGGTGAGGTTGGTTCATCAGAGCCGGGCGCTCGTGCTGAAGCAGCAGCAGACCTTATTCGCGCCATAGATGCAGCGGAAATACGCACCAGGCAAGCATACGGAGACGTTGAGATGAAGCGGATGATGGCGCGGTTTGATGAAGCACGGTCAAAACTCAGGGAGATGACAGAATGATGGAAACCAGGATTAAACCACAACAATATCGTTATGAAAATTCTGGCTCTCGATAAATCAGATACACTCATGAACACCCGATGTTGGAGCATGACCGGATGCATCCTTTTGGTGACCTTTATTTTGTCCGCACACGGAAGTGAACTTATTGCACAGTCGGGTGAAGAGAGCATCCGGGCCGTGCGAGAAGCCTCAAATGCGGCCCTGAAAGCCCTGGATGAAGAGGCAAACTTCCAATTTTTAACCGATGACGTACTGATCACAACAGGAAACGGCACGCTTCTCTCCGGAAAAGACGAACTGAAGGCCTATATCGAATCCGCGTCGGGTGCAGAGCCCATGTACTGGATCCGGACACCCGGTGAAATCATTGTGAACGAAGAACGCGGCCTGGCGTGGGAAACAGGCGTCTGGCACGGGTACTCTGCTGACGACCCGGATGAAGAAAATCCAATAGTTCAGGGCAAATACGCTGCACAGTGGATCTTCAAATCCGGTGAATGGAAAATACAATCCCAGCTCTTTGTAATGCTAAACTAATGCTAAAATTCTTTCGACATACATCATCTGAACCACGGATTAACCGGATTTTTGGATTCACACGGATTATTTTGAGATTAATTAAAATCCGACCCGTTAGGTTGAAGATCCCAACCCATTCGGGGGACGAAATGTGGGTAGGATCCCGATTCAGCTAAATGATATCCTGTGCCGCAGGTACAGCATGTGCTGGCTAAATCAGCAGGTTGACGTAATTTGATTTAAGGGTTATGTACAGGCAGTACGAAATCCCTGAAATTATCCCGATGAATTCCATGAACATTATCGGAGTAGTTTCTTGTAAATGTTTTTGGAAATCGAATATCTCTTTTCGGATTCCATTTAAACTCATAACCGGAGATTTCTTTACCCGTTACTTCCACATAATCCACTTCCTGCTGCTGTTTTGTTCTCCAAAAAAACATCCCCGACTTTCGTTTAGCATATTTCAGCTGCTTAAGACGTTCGCTTACCAAAAAGTTTTCCCATAAAGCTCCTTGATCCGTACGGTTTACAAATGGATCGTAGTCGTGGATAACCGCATTTCTGACACCGTTGTCATAGAAATAAATTTTTTGATTCTTTTTTATTTCGTTTCGCAGATTTTTACTGAATGCCGGCAGCCTGAAAACCACAAATGCATGTTCTAAAATATCGATATAGTGAGATACGGTTTTGGGATCCAGCCCGATCAAATCACCGACCTCTTTATAAACAACTTCCTGCCCAATCTGATAAGAAATGGCCTGGACCAGTTTTTGGATCATATCCGGCTTTCTGATCCCTGCATAATTCAAAATGTCTTTATACAAATAACTTTCAACCAATTCATCTAAAACTTCACTCTGTCGGGAAAAATGGGTTAACACATCCGGATAGAAACCATAGACCAAACGGTTTTCCAAGTCTTGCTCTGCTTTTAAATAACCCAGATGGTCTTGCCACTCTTTCCAGCTTACCGGATATAAATTGTATGTCCACTTTCTGCCGGTTAACGGCTCCTGAATGCTGCTATTTAATTCAAAAGCAGAAGATCCACTAAGAATTAGCTGCTTATCTTTGAACTGATCTGTTATAATCTTCGCGGTAAGCCCGATATTTGGCAGGCGCTGTGCTTCGTCTATAAATACAATTCCAGCCTTTCCAATCAATTGCCGTATCTGTTCTGTATTTGGTTCATCCAGTAATCGTCGCACGGTTGGATCATCCCCATCAAAAAACCGGACTTCAGTTTTCTTGCTTTCCAAAATAGTTTTCACCAATGTAGTTTTACCGACCTGCCGGGCACCAATAAGTACGATAGCTTTTCCATCAAAAAGCCGATCACTTACCTTTTCTTGTAGCTGTCGTTTGATCATTATTTCTGAGATTTCACCAAAAATTAATAATGGAAAATATAACTAAAATGGAATATATTCCATTTTAGTTATAACTATTAAGGAATACAATCCTAAATGGTAATAACTTTACGGAATAAATGGATGTTTCATCTTCTGCCTGCCTATATAAAGCCTCCCTGTCATCCCGAGCCACTAATTTTGCCCCAAAATCAAGGCAACACTATTTAAGAGGTAACAGACAAAAAATCCCCTCTTGAGAGGGGAAAGGTTGATGAGCGTTGAGCGAATCAGCCAGGGGTGTGTTTGTGAAGGCAAAAATTGTTGATTAAAGCCAAAAAACACGCTTTATAAAAAACTGTCATCCCGAAGTGAAGTGCCGCCAGTACTTTTCTGTCAGCATGGAATCGAGCTCATCTTTTGCACGCATTGGCGATTTCCATGGAATGAAATCTCCCCGCAATTGGAAGGAGTCAAAATGTAATGAATGCCAACCTGATATCGCTCATTTTGATCAGAAAAAGCCCTGAATGCGCAAATAGTCCAAACTTTTGCGTGAATAGTCCAATCATTACAGGGGCGGTTGTACTACATTGATCATGACAGAGGTATAAACCTCAGCAAATACGACCTGTAACCAGGAAGAATGAAAACCGATTTCAGAGATTTCCGAAATCTCCAAAACCCCAAAATAGAATCACCATGAAATTTTTAGTAGTAGATGACGAAAGAGACGTAGAAATGCTGTTCCGGCAAAAGTTCAGAAAAGAGATCCGAAGCGGACTTATCGAACTCCAATTTGCCTTTTCGGGCAAAGAGGCTCTGGAGCACCTTCAAAACACACAGCCGCCCGATGTGCTCTACATATTTTCCGACATCAATATGCCCGGCATGTCGGGACTCGAGCTGCTTGAAAAGGTAAAAACACAGTTTCCGCAAATCCAGGTGAGCATGATTTCGGCGTATGGCGATGATGAAAACTACAAAAAAGCGATAAGCTCGGGTGCCAAAGAGTTTTTCACCAAGCCGATCGATTTTGAATCGCTGCGGGCTGAGATTACTGAGCTATCCGATTCATCCGACTAATTTTTGGGTGAAAAACGGTCCTGTTTGGAAAACAAACAGGGAATAATCTCAACATTCATTACTGTAAATTTAACACACTTAAACCGATAATTTTGAAAGCAAAATCAATCAAAGGGAAATCCACGGAAGAAATCAGTACTGCACTAACTGAAAGTTTAGCCGACGGATTTACACCAACTCTTGCTCTTGTCTTTACGTCGGTAAAGCAAGACATAGCTTCCATTATCAGCGTACTTGACAAAAAAAACATTCAGATTTTTGGAGCCACATCGAGTGGTGAGATTGCGGATAGCGACATCAGCCACGAAGGGATTTCTGTTTTATTGTTGGATATGGATCCGGCTCACTTTCGAATACTGTATGATGATTATTCGGATAGTGATGTGGTTGAAGTTGCTAAGGAAATGACAGAGCAAGCATTGACGATTTTTTCAAGGCCGGCCTTTATTCTGAGCAACAGCATCGAAAAGCCTCAGGATATCGGATTTGGCGAAAAAATAATACAATCCATTGCCCATGTGGCCGGAGATGGTGTAACCATTTGGGGTGGTGGCGCAGGCGACGACCTGATGTTCAAAGAAACTTTTGTCTTCAATAACAACAACATTACCAATCAGGGAATCCTGATGCTGGTGTTGAATGAAGACAAAATATTAGTGAAGGGAAGGGCCGCGTCGGGCATGAAGCCTATTGGTACTGAAAAGATAATCACGAAGTCCGAAGGAAGCTGGATTCTTGAAATTGATAACCAACCTGCTACTGACCTTGTGATGAAATATATGGGGGAAAGTCTTTCTCCGGAAGATTACAGGGATTTCAATTTAAAGAACATTTTTTTGAGCCTGTTGAGGGAATATAGCAGCAGCATAATTCGCTCTACTATGGGCTTTAACATGGACACCAAGGGGATTAATGTATCAGGCAAAATTAAACCCGGTGATAAATTCAGGTTCACATTTCTGCCCGATTTTGATGTATTGACCGAGGTCAGCGAAAATGCAAAGCAGTTTCAGCAAACAGAAATGCCCGAAGCGGATGCTCTTGTAATGTTTTCCTGTATCGGACGCATTGATGCCTTTGGCCCTATGACTTCCGAAGAATTGCAGGGAATACAAAGTATTTATAATGCGCCCATGGCGGGGTTCTTTTCTTATGGTGAATATGGACGTGCCACGGGTGGCAACAATGAATTTCATAACATGACCTGCTGCTGGGTCGCACTCAAAGAAAAACAACTCTAACGTGAACTCGACATAAGAAATTGGAAAAAGAGCCTCCCCTCCTTCGCAAGGAGGGGCTGGGGGTGGTTGGATCGGAATTTTTCTCGTGCAAACCATTGTGAAAAAATGAACAAAACCTGTTTGAACCACCCCTAAATCCCCTCCTTGGAAAGGAGGGGACCATTAATAAACAAATTTATCTCAAGCTCACGTTAATTTCACAAACAAATACTGAATCCATGAAAGCAAAATCAATCAAAGGAAAATCGACAGAAGAAATTCAAACAGCTTTCACTAAAAGCATGAGCGACGGCTTCTCCCCTAACCTGGCAATCGTATTCCTGTCCGTTGCGCAGGATCGTAAGGCTATTTGCCATATACTGGACAAAGCAGGCATTGCCGTATTTGGATCCACCACAAACGGGGAATTTATCGATGAAGAACCCGAATCGAAGTCGGTGGCTATGCTGCTTCTCGATATCAATAAAGACTATTTCAGGATTTATACGGGCGATTTTCAGTCAGATAGCTATCGGGATACCTCCAAATCCATCGCGCAAAAAGCCAACAAAGAATTTGATCAGATTGCTTTTCTGTTGGCTACCAGCAATTTTGCTGCCGACGGCGAGGAAGTACTGCTGGGTCTTCAGGAAGCGAACGGAGAACAGGTCAATGCTTTTGGCGGCGCTGCCGGCGATGATTATGGCTTTGAAGATACATGGGTCTTTACCAATGAGTGGGAAAGTAACAACGGCATGGTTTGCATCGCTTTGGATGAAGAGAAAGTGGCTGTACGCGGTATCGCTACCTGTGGCTGGAAAGCCATGGGAACGGAAAAAACGGTGACCAGAAGTGAAGGGAATCACGTGTTCACGATCGATAACGAACCGGCACTCAACATTACCACGAAATATGGCGGACTCGAAAATATCACTTCGGAGAATAAGGATTTAATTATCGATTTGGCTACCAATTTTCCCCTGCAGCTGCAACGGGAAAAAGGCGATCCGGTGATGCGTACGCCAATTGTTGTGGATTGGACAGACCATTCTTTTTATACAACCGGATCTGTTCCACAAGGCTCAAAAATCCGCTTTTCATTGCCGCCCGACTGGGATGTAATGGAGAAGGTGGTCAAAGGCGTTCAAAACCTCAAAGAAACCGAAATGCCCGAGGCAGATGCCCTGATCGTGTTCAGCTGTGCCGGCAGAACACTTTCATTGGGCCCCATGATGAATGCTGAGATAGAAGGGGTTAAACAGGTCTGGAATGTGCCGATGGCAGGGATGTTTTCCAGTGCGGAACTGGGCCGGATGGCGGGTGGCAACCTGGAAATGCATAATCTGACTACTTGTTGTGTTGCGCTGAAGGAGAAGTGAGTTGGTGGGCTTTGGTGGTCATTGGTGGTCATTTAAAAAATTGAAATTAATTCTCATACAAAACAACAAATAACACGCGAAGCGCAAATGACAGCGAAGCTAAACAACGCGCGAAGCGCAAATCACAACAAATAACGCGAAGCATTATGAAAGCTAAAACCATAAAAGGGAAATCTACCGAAGAGATCAAAGACGCATTACACGAAAGCATGTCAGGTGGTTACAAGCCCACACTGGCCATCGTCTTTATGTCATTCAAACAGGATATCGAAGCTGTATGTGATCTGTTGGATGATAAGGGAATTCAGATTTTCGGCGCCACTACGGCAGGTGAATTTATCAGCAGCGACATTGAAGAAGAAAGCATTGTAATCATGCTGCTTGATATGCATCCATCCGGGTTCAAAATAGAGTTTCTGGAGACTGAAGACCGATATGCATTTGACATTGCAAAACAGCTTGGCGAAGAGGGAAAAAAGACTTTCACGAATGCGGCATTTTTGATTTTATCGGGATGGAGTAATGAGATGGATGGTGAAGAAGTCATCAAAGGCATTGAGGCCGGCTTTGGAGACGGTGCCACCATTTTTGGCGGGATGGCGGCGGATGACCTGGCATTGGTTGCACCAAAAGCATTCACAAATGGAAAAAGCAGTATCACCGGTTTGGCAGGCCTGATTATTGACCGGGATAAAATAGATATTACAGGAGTTGCTACATGTGGATGGAAACCCATCGGCACCGCCAAAGTCATCACAAAGAGTAAAGGGAATATTGTCTATACCATCGATGACAAGCCCGCACTGGATCAGGTGATGAAATACCTGGGTATCAGCATGGATGATGAGCGCCTTAATAACACCGTTTTTAATTTAGATCTCTTCACATCCTTTCCGCTGCAGCTGGAAAGAGAACATGCACCTTCTGTAATGAGAACCGCCATGCTGGGGAATTCCGAAGATCGTTCACTGGTCTTTGCAGGCAATATTCCGCAAGGTTCAAAAATACGCTTTTCATTGCCGCCCGATTTTGATGCGATAGATACCGTCATTGAAGAGTGTAACGAGATAAAAGATGACAACCTTGAGGATGCAGATGCCGTAATCATGTTTTCCTGCATCAGCCGGTATAAGACATTCGGAGAATTGACCAAAGATGAAATTGAGCGGGTAAACGAGGTTTGGAATGCCCCATTTATAGGTTTTTTCACATATGGAGAGTATGGAAAATCAAAAGGGGGACAACATGAATTCCATAACAATACCTGCTGCGTGGTGGCATTAAAGGAGAAGTGAGTTGGTGGTTATTGGTGGTCATTGGTAGTCATTGATTGTCATTTAAAAAAATTGAAATTAATTCTCATACAAAACAACAAATAACGCGCGAAGCGCAAATGACAGCGAAGCGCAAATGACGGTGTAGCCGATTACGTAGAAAAAAATTAAAATGAACGAACACCTCTTGCATATCCTCAATACGCTTCAAGAAAATCCCGATTTGTCTGCCGATCAGAAAGAGTCAGCTTTGAAGGCTTTAAAAGCTGCAGACAAAGAACTTCAGATTTTATCATTTAAGCTCGATCGCACCGAGAAAGTAAAGCGGACCACGGCCATCCTGCTCGAAGAGACCATCGAAGAACTGGAGCAGAAAAGGAAAGCGGTAGAAGAAGCGCTAACCGAACTCAAAGCCACACAGGCGCAATTGGTGCAGCAGGAAAAGCTGGCCAGTCTTGGTCAGCTCACTGCCGGAATTGCCCACGAGATCAAAAACCCGCTGAATTTTGTGAATAATTTTTCGGATGTAAGCCTTGAAATGATCGATGAAGCCCTCGAGGAGCTTGCCAAGACAAGTCAGGATGAGCATACCGAAGAAACCATCGCCATTCTGGGCGACATCAAAGCAAATCTGGCCAAAATCCACGAGCACGGTTCACGTGCAGATTCCATCGTCAAATCGATGCTCATGCACAGCCGGGGCGGTGATGGCAAGCCGGAACCGACTCCCCTGAACCCTATTATTAAAGAGTACGTAAACCTTGCCTTCCACGGGATGCGGGCCGGCAAGGAAGCCATTAACGTGGATATTGACCTGCAGCTGGATGAAAGCGTTGGCGAGGTGCCTTTGATCGCGGAGGACTTTTCGAGGGTGATTTTGAATCTTTGTAACAACGCTTTCGACGCGATGCGGAGCAAGCTGACGGGAGGCGGAAGACTGGAGACCGGTGAAAGATACTATCCCAAACTAACGATTCGAACCAAATCCGAAAACGGCCAAATCCTCATCGAAATCGAAGACAATGGCCCCGGCATTCCGAACGAGATCAAAGACAAAATCCTGCAGCCGTTTTTTACAACGAAGAAAGGGACGCAGGGCACCGGGCTTGGGCTGAGTATTACGAATGATATCATTAAGGCGCATGGAGGCAGTGTGGACGTGCATTCACAACCGGGGCAAACGGTTTTCATCATCAAACTTCATCCATAAATCCCATGCCAACATTCTTTTCAAACAACCAACCATGTCCGGCGTGTACCTGCGGTGATAAGCTACATGTAAAAACAACAGGATCCTTATGAAATACTCCTTTTTAATTATTGCGTTCGCCGTGTGGTTTTTCCCCATGGATAGCTATTCGCAGGAACAGGCACTTCCTCAACTCACCGCTGATACGGTTAATGATTTTGGCAACATAGTACTTGGCAACTCTGAGGAATGGAAATACCAACCCGGGGATGACCTTAAGTGGGCCGACCCGGA
>JAFIES010000057.1 GCA_020832415.1 Balneolaceae bacterium
ATGGTTCGTGCATTTTCCGGCAGTTAAAAAGATAGAACAACTGTCCTGCCACAAGGGTGTTAACGGCAATTGTCCGCGCGGTTTCCACTTCGTACGCATTAGCTTTCAGCCAGTAGTATAGAGTAAGAGTGAGGCCGCCAATCAATATCGATACAAATATCACTCTCCACATAAAATAGAGGCTTAAAATAGGCGCTCCGTGTTTTCGTGGCGGACGCTTCATCACCCCGGGCTCGGTAGGCTCAAACGAGAGTGCGAGTGCAAGTGTAACGGCAGTAACCATATTCACCCACAGAATTTGAACAGGTGTGATCGGCATCACAATTCCCATGATAACCGCGGCCATAATCACCAGCGATTCGGCGCCATTTGTGGGCAGAATAAACAGAATAGCTTTTCGCAGGTTATCGTAAATGGTACGCCCCTCCTCAACGGCATTGGCTATGGATGCAAAATTATCATCGGCCAGAACCATTTCGGATGCATCTTTTGTAACCTCTGTGCCTTTAATGCCCATGGCAATTCCCACATCGGCACGCTTCAGAGCAGGGGCATCATTTACGCCGTCTCCGGTCATGGCGCAAATCAGGTTTTCTGCCTGAAGGGCATTCACAAGCCGAAGTTTATGTTCGGGGCTGGTACGTGCAAACACATCATTTTCGATAGCTGCCTTTTGCAGCTCTTCATCGCTCATATTTTCGATCTCTGCACCGCTGATGGCATGCTCTCCATCACCAATGCCAATCTCCTTACCGATGGCGCGTGCTGTGGTGAGGTGGTCGCCCGTAATCATCTTAACGCGAATGCCAGCCTCCTTACAAATTCGAATCGACTCTATGGCTTCATCGCGCGGCGGATCAATAATTCCAATTACGCCCAGAAAGATCAGGTCGCTCTTTATGTCATCATGGTCAACAGAACTTTTATTGCTGCTAACCTCTTTAATGGCAGCTGCAATAAGGCGCCTGCCCTGCTCCGCTTGTTTCTCCATGGCTCGTTCCCAATACTCTTTGTCTATATCTGCATCACCGTCTGCAGAGCGCTGCTTATTGCAGTGCTCGAGAATGATTTCCGGCGCACCCTTAACATGGATGTAGCGTTTGCCATCACCACTGTTGAGGGTGGCCATATATTTGTGATCCGACTCAAACGGGATGTGATCGATGCGTTCAGAGCTGTAACCTTCATAGCCGGCTTTGTGTGCAAGTGTAACCAGGGCGCCTTCGGTTGGATCTCCATTCAAAACCCAGGTTCCGTCATCCTCTTTGATTTCCGCCTCATTACAGAGTTTTACCGTTTTAATGATCTGTTCGAGAAGTGGTTCGCCTGAAGTTTCAATGGCTGTATCATCTTTCAGAATCTGCCCGGAAGGTTTATACCCGGCGCCCTCAACAGTGTATTCAGATTTTGATGTAATCACAGCTGTGGCGGTCATCTCATTGCGGGTAAGTGTTCCGGTTTTATCGGAGCATATTACTGCCACAGAACCGAGTGTTTCAACGGAGGGCAGTTTCCGGATGATTGCATTTCGCCGGGCCATCGCTTGCACACCCACAGCGAGTGTGATGGTCATAATAGCGGGCAACCCTTCCGGAATGGCAGCAACAGCAAGGCTGATTACAGCAAGAAAAAGTTCATCCAGCGAATAGTCCCGAAAGAAATATCCGATTGCAAAAAAGAGAGCGGTAACACCCAAAATCACAATTGAAAGTATTTTTCCGAAATCATCAATCTGGCGCAAAAGCGGTGTGGTAATCTTATCCACATCACTCATCATCTGTTTGATTTTTCCAAGCTCGGTTATGCCGCCCGTTTCCACAACAACAGCATGGGCATTTCCATACACTACCGATGTACCTGAAAAAGCCATACAGGTTTGATCTCCCGGTACTGAACCCTCTTCTACAGGGTCGGTGTCTTTCTCAACTGCAACAGATTCGCCGGTAAGTGCAGACTCTTCAATCCGCAAATTTCTTGTGGATATGAGCCGTACATCAGCCGGCACTTTATCTCCGGAATTGAGAATGACGATATCACCAGGAACCAATTTTTCTGCATCAATATCTGTTCGTTGCCCGTCCCGAAGTACGGTAGCATGCAGTGAAAGCATCTTTTTTATGCTCTCAAGGGCTTTTTCTGCTTTGCCCTCTTGTGCAAAACCAATAATGGCATTCACCAGGATCACCGCAATAATTACCCATGTATCAATCCAGTGGCCTAATAAAGCGGTAACAACAGCCGCTGCCATGAGCACATAGATCAGCACATTGTGGAACTGAAGCAGAAAACGGATAATAGGCGATTGTGTTTTCCCTTCGGGCAGTTTGTTAGGCCCGTACTGCTCCAGCCGCTTTTTATACTCCCCGTCAGTGAGCCCCTCTTTTGTTGCGTTTAATTTGTTTAGAACTTCATCAGCAGGCTTGCTGAACCAAGGAGTCTTGGTTTGTTTTTCCGGAGCACTATCTTGTTGAGTCATGTATTCTATGTGGACAGGTTAGTTGTTTATGGAACAAATTAACGTTCAATAATCTAAGATGATGTGTATTCAATTTACAAAATGATTTATGCCCCGTCTTAGTTTCGGGTGTTTTTTGTTAGCTAATTCATTTAATTGTAAAGAATTATACCACAATAGATTTCAACAAACCGTTAATCCAATAGTTATAACAATGAACAAAGTTAAACTTATTGTCTTGTTATCATTTCTGATTTTTTTCACTCATTCGTTTGCGATGGCTCAATCGTCAAACCTGACGGAAACATTCAAAGAGCATTTTAACGAAACCGTACAGCAGGTAAAAACTTCTGATGATGCTGAAGAAAAGCGAACAATTCTGAATAACTCGTTTTCGAAAATGCTTTCTGCAGTGGATAAGATTGAAAGAGAAATAAATTTGAGTGACAGTGAACGAGATAAACTGATCGCTTTTAAAGATGAAATTGAAAGCCGCCAAAACGAACTAAATGGTGCGGATGGTTACGATGAGGTAGTAGATGAAGATCTTGACGACTTTTCTGACTATTCTCAACAATCTATGGAGCAAGCCAGCCGTAATATTACTATAAGCCTTACAACGGCACTCTTAATAGTGATTATTCTGCTTCTGCTCTGATTTTGATACCTAAAAAACATTCACAAGCCCTCTTCTTCACGAGGGCTTTTCTTTTATCTGCAAGATGAAATACACGGCATTTTTCGGTCTGCTTTTTTTGATTCTGCAAGGATGCAGCCACACAGCAACTGTGGTGGACAGGGATAGCCACAACACAGATGAATCCACAGCCTATTCCACAATTTTCTACATACACGCTGATTCAGACTATCTCTTTCACGATGCAGATGGAATTGCCCGGAAGGCTGATGAAAAAGCGTTGGCATCCGCACTTAAAATTGCTGAAGAGGCAAACCGGGGCGAGGTATTTATCATTCATCAGAAACCCCGCCGAAGTTTTTTATGGCTGATCCCCCGAAGAAATAGTGACGTGTACTATTTCAGGAATGGGTCCCTTCAGCAGCAGATAAAATACCGCTATGAAAATACATCGCAATCATTTTTAGAGAAAGAGGCAGAACTGTATCGGCATTTATCTTCTGCCTCTCATAACAGCGAGCAACAGCGCTACTTCTTCTATTTTGGACATGAAATTCCCGCTGCCAATGGAACAGGATATCATCGAAGCCGGCCTGATACAGATGTGAGTTTCTCAACTCTTACATCAGGACTTAAAATGTTTCTGGACGGGGAAGATGACAGGTTCAATCTCATTACCCTCTCAACCTGCAGTAACGGCAGTCCGTTAATTGCTTCGCATCTGCTTCCTGTAACAAACTATTTGCTTGCATCACCACAAAATCTGCACCTTTCTTATATGGATGTTGAAGGATTGTTGATGCTGGAAGATAACCCGACTGGCGCTCCCGCTGAGATTGCGAGAGAAATCGCGATGCAATCATTCCAGCGTCTTTCTGATGATGTTAGAACCGAAGTTACACTGTCTGTTTACGATATGAGTGAATTACGCTACTATCTGGATGACCTGACTGAAATAGTGAACGAGCATGAAAAGCTCAATCAGCCAAATATGTATCGCGATAACAGGGATTGTGCAGAGATCGAACGGTTTGATTTGAATGCATTTACCCGCGGAGTGGAAACCTGGTACAGGCCGGCAGCTTTTGGAAGACGAGCTTCAACTACAGGCCATTCCGGCTGGGGTTGTAAAATTGACTGATCAGATTTTCCTTATACATATGAAGCAATTACAACTATAAAACTCTGAGCACTATTTCGTATTTTAGACAAATAACTTTAAAACCAGATTTACAAAATGCGTGCTCTAAAATTCCTTCCCCTGCTGCTTATCTTTTTCTATGCTTGCGCCCCGGCTGAGCCCGAACCATTAACAGATTATCCCAATTCACATCTTTTGCTTCAGGCAGCTGAGTTACCTGCGCTCCTCGCTACAGAGGATGTTTTTCTGATCGATGCCAGAGCAGAAGTTTCTGATTCCATCATTCCAGGTTCAGTACACTTCCCGGCAATAAGTGAACTTACAGATCCTGATCATCCGGTAGCCAGTTTTTTGATTGGTCCTGAAGTTTTTCAGGAAAAAATGAGATCGATCGGCCTGAATAACAACGATCGTGTAGTGATTTATGATGAAGGAAATTCACTGGCCGCTGCACGCCTCTTTTATGCGCTCGATTATTACGGCTTTTCAAATACATCTTTGTTGAATGGCGGAATTGAGGGCTGGCTGAATGAGGGATTATCCGTTCAAAATATGCATCATACAAAAGAACTAGGCTCCTTTCAGTTTGATGTGCAGGAGACAAAATCGTGTGATATCACCTACATTATGGAGGCTGCCAACGATCCAAACAAGATTATTTTTGATGCGCGATCGGAAGATGAATATACAGGGACAGATGTTCGGGCAGAACGCGGCGGACATATCCCTAACGCGGTAAATCTCGAGTGGAGCAAAGTGCTTCAACCCGAGGGAACACCCTATTTTCTGCCGGCACAAGAAATTCAGGATATCTACAGTTCACTCGGCATTACGCCTGATAAAGAGGTGATTCCCCACTGTCATACAAATGTGCGCGGATCGCATGCCTACTTTACACTCCGGCTGATGGGGTACGATTCTGTTCGTCCTTATGAAGGCTCATGGGCTGAGTATGGAAATGCTGAGGGTGCGATAATTCAATAAAAGCTGCTTTGGTTTTAGTGGTTCATAAACAATAGTAAAAAAACGATGGAAATAAGAGAAGAGCTTGAAATTTCTGAAGCGGAGATTGATCAGCTTGAGATGCACTCCGTTATAAACGTTCTCTCAGTGATTTACAGCCAGCTGCAACTCATTCAGATGAATACAAAGTATCCTGAAATTCTGAATGATACAATTACTGCAACCTCCGAATTAGCCAAAGCCGCACGCAAACAGAATCAACAGAAATTTCAAGAGAGTGTACTCAATGATCTTGAAAGCAAACTTTTTTCAGCTTTAAAGACACTTGAAAGTAAAGAACCGATACTAGACGACGGTACAAAAACTGAAGAGTACAAGCATATTTTTAAAGAAATCCTCACAGTTATTTCGATTCGAATAAACGAACTAAATAAACGGTGGGAAAACCCGGATGCATGGGAAACGCACCCTATCGAAGAGTTTGAGAATGATTTCAGGAAGTTTTTTCATGCGCTCGAAAAAAACAGCAAAGGCAAATACCGTATTATTTACAACATTGCCGAGCAGGAAGAGAAAGACTACCTGGTGCAGTTTAAAATCTCGAGTGATACAACCCATATCACTATGCCGATTTTGTTGAAAGATGTGATTCGTGATCTCATTGCCAATGCAAGAAAATACACACAACCGGGCGGTACCATTACTGTTGGCATATCACAAAAAGAGGGTAAACTCAGGTTTGTGGTAGAAGATAACGGGTATGGAATACCTGAGGCTGAGGTCAATGAAATCGTGAAATTTGGCTACCGTGGCAGTAATGTTAAAGAGAAAGTGAGAACCATGGGTGGTGGATTTGGCCTTACAAAAGCGTGGTATGTTACCAGAAAATTTGGAGGGCGTATGTGGATAAACTCTGAATTAGAGAGAAACACCAAAGTAATTATTGAACTTCCATCCCCCGCAGAATAATGATGGTACCCGATCTTGAAACTGCTTGCAGACAGTTTCTCACAGATACAGCAGATACAGACAGTGCCCATGATCTGGCCCATACGGAGAGGGTGGTTGCCAATGCGAAACTACTATTGCAAACAGAAACTGCCGACATGGAAGTTGTAATTGCAGCCGCCTGGCTTCACGACTGTGTTGTACTGCCAAAAAATCATCCCGGGCGTAAACAAGCCTCTGCACGTGCAGCTGATGAAGCAGCGAAATTTCTGCGAGCCAATAAAATTCCGGAGGATATGATTCAGCAAGTTCGTCATGCCATTCATGCACACAGTTTTTCTGCAGGGGTGGTGCCGAGAACAAAAGAGGCTAAAATTGTGCAGGATGCCGACAGGCTGGATGCCCTTGGAGCTATCGGTATTGCGCGATGTTTTTTAACCGGAGGTGAACTGAAACGAACGTTCTCTCACCCGGATGATCCATTTTGTGAGAGTCGTGAACCGGAGGATTCCCGCTGGACCATCGATCATTTTTACGCCAAACTCCTGAAACTTCCGGAAACCATGAACACCGACTCTGCTAAGAAAGAGGCACAGAAAAGAGCAGCATTCATGCAAACTTATCTTGATCAGTTACGAGAAGAAATGGGCAGATTTTAAAAAACTCTTGAAGGGCTATTTTGCTACCGCTTTTACCGGTCTGCTCATAGTGGCTTTTTTAAGGTTTATTGTAAAGGTGGTGCCTTTGCCTATTTCAGTATCTACCTGAAGAGCCCCGTTCTGCTTTTCCGCAAACTCTTTACAGATAGATAATCCAAGACCGGTGCCAATTTCACCACTTGTACCCCGGCTGCCTTTATAAAACGGCTTGAAAATATTTGTGAGCCGCTCCGGCGGAATGCCGGGTCCGCTGTCTGAAATGGATAGTTTAATTTGATCGCCATCCTCTTCTGCGTTGATAGTGATACGATCGCCCGCTACAACAAACTTAGCCGCATTCGATAGTAAATTCCTGAGAATAACCCGCATCATATGCTCATCACCAATTACAAAGAGATCAGCATTGATATTGTTTTTAGTGAGAATCCCTTTGTTGTCGGCGGTCTTTTTTATTTCGAATATGGCATTTTCTGCAAGCTGTTTTAGATTAATTGTTTCAAAATTTGCGGAAATACCATCTCTCTGGTTTTGAGCCCACTGTAGGTAGTTGGTAAGTGTGTTGATATCCTGCTGAAGCTGCATATCGATCTGGTTGAGAGCTTTTTCTATATCATCTCCATCAAGGAGCTTTTCACGAATCATATAAACCACACCCTGAATACTGGAAATCGGGGAACGAAGATCGTGTGCAAGCATAGAAAGGAGGCGGTCTTTCATAGCATTTACTTCGGAGAGTTCTTCGGTTCGCCTTCTCAATAAAATATTGGCCTGTTGCTTTTTTCTGTACATTAGTATGATGCCAAAAAGTGCAAGTGCAACAACAATCAGAGCTGCTCTGGTAATGATGGCGTTGGAGCGCTGTGTCTGAATGGTCTCCTCAAGCAGCTCTCTGTTCTCTCGTTCCATTCTGAGGCCAAGCAGTGCTTCTTGCCGTGCAAGGGCTTCCTCCCGGTCGCTTCTTGCAATGCTATCTGTAAGGGCTGAGTATTGTTTCAGATATGTGTATGCACTGGAAATGTTGCCGGCAAGTTCGTTGGTTTCATACAGGTTTTCGAGTGTTCCACGGATCATTTCGATTGCATTGGCATTTTGGGCTATGGATAGAGCAGCCTCATACAACTCAACAGCACGCGAATATTCACCCCGCTCTCTGTGAACATTACCCATACCTATTTGATTAAAATAGGAGCCGATGGTGATATTATTTTCGATGCTCAGATCGAGTGATTCCCGGAAATTCTGCATGGCAAGGTCGTACTCTTCCATTTCGATGTAGAGCAATCCCAGGTTATATTGACCCTGCATTCTCGAAAGGATGTTCCCAAGATTATCCGCAATTTCAAGTACTTTGTTATAGCTTTCGAGTGCTTCTTCGAACCTTCCAAGCTCTCTGTATAGCCCTCCAAGGCTCATATAATTTGTAACCTGGTTGCCTTGATTGTTTTTATCAATGTTCATTTCAAGGGCTTGCAAGAGGTAGTTTTCAGCAATCTCATAATTGCCTTCATAGGTGTTTATTGAGGCAAGGTTATCCAGAATTACAGCAATAAGGAGAGTGTCCGCAATTTCTTCGGCCATTTCAAGGCTTGCAAGATAACTGTCTAAAGCTGAAGAAATATCGCCGAGAGATTGATAACTGTTCCCGATGTTTTGAGTCAGCCCGATTGCCATACGGCTTTCACCTCTTTCTTCGGCTAAGTCTCTCATCTGAATATAGAATTCAAGCCCTTCCTGATAATACCCCATCATGTTATAGGCCGTTCCTATCTGGTTGCCAATCTGAATTTCCATATTGGTACCGGAATAACTTTCAAAATAAGGAAGAACCTCTGTAATGACTCTGCCTGGAGTGCCCCTGTCTATGAAAAAGATTGCCAGATTAAGCGCAGCCTGCGACTCACCTTCAATGTCATTCAGAAAGCGGGCAAGTGTAAGGGCTTCGTCAATTAGCGCTTTTGCAGAGTCGGATGGGCCGGTCTCCATTAGATCCTCAGCCCTTTGATTCAGGTCTCTGATGTATGTTGTATCCCGCATAATGGGGGTATCTTGAGACTGTGCCACTGCAATGTTTGAGATGGCACCATTCTCTATCCCCTGAATCTGCAGAAGAAGCACTGTGATGGTAAAAAATGAGATAAAAAACCTGGGATTCATTTTTTCAAATCAAGAAAATTTAGGCAAAGCATTTTAATATACTAATGCTACTCAGATAAAAAAACAGATGCTTATAGGCAGAAAAAAGTTTGTTACCTGATTACGATATCTTCAATACCGGAAAGCACGGATTTCCACCAGTAATTGAAGATGGATCTTTCCACATCTCTTTCAAATTCTATAGTGCCCTCGCGGGGATCTTCAATGTCATTACCCGATCTCACACGCAGCCTGTTGGCAAAAAAAGATCGGAGCCTCCTGCTGCGGGTCTCTTCCAGGCTTATTTCATCTAAAAAACGAAGCTCCATGTCACGGTATATCATATGGAGTGATCCGTTAGAAGCGTACTCATTTGCATGAAAGTTAAACCGGAACTCCTCAAGGTTGCCACTTCGGATCTGTTTGGCAGCCATATTTTCGATAATCGGATTAAGCAGTTGTAAATTAAACCCACCCATAAACCCTGAAACGGTATGCCCGGCATTTTCTCTTACTGAAAAGAGATATTTTGCTTCTATGGGCACCTGATCGAGGAAATTTGCTGCTGCATGAACCCGTACTGAATCATCCCGGCTGTGATTCTGCAGCCCTTCTATGGTTATGTTTACATCATAAAAGGAGATTTCCCCCTCTCTTCCTGCCTGCGGATAGGTTTCCACATATCGGATACTTCCGGTTTCCCATCGAATGGTATCTGCTGAAACGATAAATGGAAGGTCGATAAATTGTTGCTGGGGCAAAGGCCGGTGATTCCGTTCTGCACGCGGGTATGTCTTATCCCGGTTAATGAGTATATCCAGATTTTCAATGATGAGCGAAGTCAAAACAATCTCTTCATCCCGCAGCCATTTTTTTGCATCAAAACCATCTGCTTTAACCGGGCCAGCAGTATAGTTGTATTGATCGGACTGCACACCGGCCTCTTCTGCAATTTGTGTTGCAGATTTTTGAGGAATCAGCTCCGATTTTGAAAATGAGAAAGTCCTGCTTTTTGTGTCGGCATCAAATGAATAAATAAAAAGGTGATATAAACTATCCTCTGTGACGTATGAAAGTGTGTCTGTGCTGAAGGTGAAATCTTCGAAGTAGCTATACAGAGGTGCATCTGCTTCAGAAAAGTAGAGATCGCTAACCGATGCCGACAGATTATTGATTCTGAATGCAAGTGTTTCAGATTCTCTCTCGCGAAAGTAAGCAAAGTTACTATTCGAGAGTACAACTTCAGATACAAAAAGAGGTATCACAAACGGGTCATCATTGTCGGTTTCGCTTTCATCTACCGGAAACGGGACGATTTCAACATTCAGGCCATCAATGGTGAATGTGCCGAGCGACCATTGTCTGCGTAAAGCAAGGCGCAGGAGGTTTACTCCTTCAACGGAGGCCTTGCCCAATTCAAACTTTCGAATGGAATCAGTTCTTCTTTCCGGTTCAAACTCCTCAAAGGGTGTTTTGTGGACGATTTTCGCATTATTCAGGGTAATTGCGGCCGGACGAACCGAGAAGCTGAACTCTTCAATTTCAATTTCAGCATGAGGCGCAAGCTGCTCATTCACCTGGCTGATGAGCAGATTTTTGGCCAGATCTTCGGCGTTTCTGATAAGATAGATTCCAACTATTGAAATAACTATAAGGAAAGCGATCAGCAGATAAACAATCAGTTTAACTTTTGATGACCCCTGTTTATCCCCGGAGTTTTTATTATCGGCCATTGATTAGTTTTGACAATTGAAGTGCAAGGTGTATGATACAAAAAGTAGCGTACTCTTAGTGACCATTCATAACGTTTAACATAGTTTGTTTCTGATATTGAACTTGTTTTCGATGGAAACTGCCGGATAAAATAAAAGCCGAAGAAGTCTTACTTCTTCGGCTTAGAAAATCTAATTCAACATGTTGAATTAATCCCGTTCCGGAATGGGTGCATCCCAATGGGGCATCTCAGCGGTTCTGTCTCCGGTCATCAGGTAGGTGTCGAACCACTCGAGCATGCGGTAGTTGTAATCCAGCTTGGCAGCGGCACGGCTGTTTCCATGGCCTTCGCCCGGATACCAGACAAGTCGTGCAGGTACATCCGGCCGGCGCACCTTCAGATGCCGGTATAGTTCAAGTGATTGTGCCGGGTGTACGCGGGTATCCTCTGCACCGTGCATAATAAGGATGGGTGTTTGAGCACGGTTTACCCAGTATATCGGGCTGCGCTGCAGATATTCCATCCACTTTCTGTCTGACTCCCACATGCGCTCTCGCGAGTGAACAAGGTAAAGTTCCTCGGGAATATCACTTGTTCCCCACTTGGAGAGGTTGTTGCTGATACCCACAAACATTACAGCCGCAGCAAACCTGTCGGAGTAGTAGGTGCTCATCCAGGCTGAAGCGTAACCGCCATATGATCCGCCCGTCACACCAATTCTGTCGGGATCGGCAATTCCCTGTTCAATCAGGTAATCCACGCCATCCACAATGTCATCAAACTCTTTGCCGGCTAAATCGCCCTGGCTGCTGAATATAAAATCAATGCCGCGGCCTGTGCTTCCGCGATAGTTGGGATAAAATACGGCATACCCTTTTGCAGCTGCCATCTGGCCGGGAATAGAATATGCTGTGAGCCACCCATTGCTGTAATGGGCTTCTGGGCCTCCATGCACCACGGTTATTAATGGTACGGCTGTTCCGCGTTCGTAACCAACGGGATAAATCAGCATACCATCAATCGTAAATGCCCCGTCTCGGCTTTCATATGAAATAACTTCCTGGCGGCCCAATTCAACGTTGTTCAGCCAGGCGTTGTGATATGTTTTTCGATCGGGTGATGAACTGCCTGCGGCCAGGTGAAATATTTCTGACGGATGCTGCGGCGAACTGGCAACAAACGCAATGTCTCCATCTTCAGAAACGCTGAACGAGCTGATGGCATGGGTATCGGCACGGTGGAGAATAGTTTTATTTGAACCGTTCATTTCGATGGTGCCAAGTACTGACGAGGTGCTTTCACTCGCAAGAAATTGCAGCTCATAGTTTCCCGTCCATCGAATCTGCTCATACTTGCCTTCATACTCCTGGTCAATAATCTGAGGGGCACCTCCGCGGGCAGAAACAATCAGGATACGTCCGTCAATAGGGTCATTGATATTGGCCCCGGCGCGCAGTGCAAGCCGTTGTCCGTCCGGGCTCCATGTAACCTGCCCTATTTTTCCGCGATTGTTAATTTCGGCGGCAATTTCGCGGGTTCTGTAATCTACAACAAACACCTGCTGAGCCATGAACGAGTCGTCAACTCCCGGGGTTGGGGCAGCAGAAACAGCCAGCTGGCTTCCGTCCGGACTCCATTCAATCATGTAGATAGAGCCATCCACCTGAATTTGGTGCGGATCGTGATTTTCTCTCGATACATTGGTGATATATCCCTTTCTGTTTGCCTGATTTTCTTCAAATACATCCGCCTTGTAAGGAAGTGGTGAAGATGAACGCTCGGCTTCCTCAAAAGCGGTAAATGCGATGTGATTTCCATCACTGTGCCATGTGTACGAGAGAATGTTACGCGCAAAACTGAAAACTTTTACGGCCTCTCCGCCATCAAGCGGTACTTCATAGAGCGAACGTGTAGAGTCGCCCGGTCGCTGTGCCAGAAAAGATACTGTTTTTGTGCCCGGACGAAACTGAACAGCGGCAACAGAACCACTAGTGAAGTACGCTTTTTTGGTGCCTTCCTGAACATCAAAAACATAAAGATGATTCTGGTTTGGGGCATTCTCTTTATAAGGGTCAGCGGGCACGCTTAGTGTGAAGGCAATGTGGTTGCCATCATCAGAAATTACGGCTCCGCTTACAGCCTCCATTTCAGCAATGTGCGCCGGTGTTACTCCTTGCTGTGCAATTACTGCAGAAAACAGTAACAGCGAAACAAAGATACCCGAAAAAGCAGATCGACAAATAGTTTTTAGATCGAACAGATATAAATAGCTTCTGGTCATAACTGGATTGTTTTAATTAGTGTTAGTTTAAATTTTATCATTAAATATAAGAAAGTGTCATTAAGTTCATTCAACTATTGTTATACAGAAATTGTAAACTATCAGAAATGAAATATATCGTAGCAGGGCTACTTTTTATTATCTGTTCTGTGTTTCTGCCGTGTTCGATATATGGCCAGAAAGGGTCAGCCAATTTTTTGGAGCCGGGATATCAGCTTACTCCGTTATTGGGGGGTGCGGGCAGTTTTTTGGAGCTGGAGGCGGGAAAGCAATTTCCGGGTGGGGTGTCGCTTGGCGGAGTGATTCATTTTTTAATTTCAGATATAGAACGATCATCAGGAAACCGCAGCGAACAAATCTCCTCATTATGGTATGCAGGGCCGAGAATTCAATATGTTCACCGGTTAAACAGAGATATTGCACTCTTCGGCGGAAGTACTTTCGGAATTGGGACATCAAATTATCAAACCACAGAATTTGACCACTCATCAAGTGGCGGATTTTTGATCGCTGTTCGGACTGAAGCAGGAGTAAGGTTTACTCTGCCAAAAAAGCTTCAAATAAATGTGGGTGCCAATTTGTTCTATACCCGGCTAAATACGGGACAGACAGTTACCGGCATACCGGCTTTGAGAATTGGGTTAAGGTTGGGTGGATAGGAGGTTTAACAACTTTCATAATGATTAGTTAACAGGTTTTTGTTATCCTGTAAATGCTTATAACGTTACTCGAAAGGAATTCCGTAAACCAAATAATCAGAAAGTATTATGAGTTCAAATAAATTCAGCAGACGAGACTTTTTAAAAACAGGGGCATTATCCGGCTTGGCCATGGGTGGTGGTGCTTTGGGTTTTACACCAAGAAAATCAAAAATTAAATCAAGTTATGGTGATGCCAAAAATGTGATCTTTCTGGTGGTGGATGGGATGAGTTCAGGTACAATGGCTCTGGCAGATCTCGTAAAACAGGCGCAATATGGAGATAAAACCAACTGGATCAAGCTTTATGAATCCGACCGAGAGCACCATCGTGGCTTGATGGATATGGCATCACTAAACTCTGTGGTAACAGGTTCAGCATCAGCGGCATCATCCTGGGGAAGCGGCCATCGTATTAATAATGGTGCTGTAAACTGGGGCCCTAATAATGAGCAGTATAAAACAATCTGTGAAATTTTCAGAGACGCCGGAAAAGCTACAGGGCTTGTTACAACCACTCGTATAACACACGCAACACCATCGGGATTTGGAATCAATATGCCACAACGTGGTATGGAAGACGAAATAGCTGTTCAGTACTCAGAAAGAGATTACGATGTATTGATGGGTGGTGGTGATAGTCACTTCTCACCGGAAAAGCGATCGGACAGAAAAGATGTATACGGTGAATTTTCTCAAAAGGGTTATTCAGTTGTAAAAACGAGAAGAGAGCTGCGCCGGGCTTCGGACAGAGGCAAACTACTGGGAATTTTTAGTGATTCACACCTTCCCTACACCGTTGATCATAATACATTACGGGAACTGCAGCGTGATGTACCCACACTCGCCGAAATGACACAGGAAGCACTCAATCGGCTTGAAAGAAATCCAAATGGTTTTATCCTCCAGGTTGAAGGGGGGCGGGTAGATCATGCAGCGCACGGCAACTGTCCATCAGGATTGGTTTATGATCAAATTGCATTTGATGAAGCCATAAAAACAGTGATGGATTTTACAGACAGCCGGGATGATACACTGGTTATACTCACAACAGATCACGGAAATGCCAACCCCGGATTGAGCGGGCTTGGAAGCGGGTACGGCGATTCTCCGCATATGCTTGCAACGCTGCATGATTACAAGCACAGCTTCGAATGGATGTATGGAGAAATTGACTTTCACTGGTCAGACGATGCCATTGGTGATCATATAACGGTGAACAGGATAAGAGAAGTAATTGAGTATGCCACGAATACAAAAATTACGGAAGATGAAGCCATCATGGCATTTCAGGCGTTCAAAGGTGAGTTTCGTGCACCCTTCAGAAACAGGCAGGGACCGGCCGGTGTGCTGTCCGGTATTTTAGCTAACTACAATGGCCTTTACTTTATCAGTACCAGCCACACGGCTGATTATGTTGAAATTGCGGCCTGGGGACCGGGAAGCGATCGAATCCCAACGTTTGTGCGGAACACAGCCTTGTTCGATTTGATGGTTGATATGGCCGATGTTCGTGATTATGCAGAATAGATTCGTTCACAAGCTTAATAACCTGAGTTTGATTAAAAACTCTCATCCTTCGTGAAATGGAGTCATTTTATTAAAGTGTAAAAAAATTCGGGTTGTTGAAAACGGGTAAATGGCCAAGTTCCTCGATTATCAGATATAACATAATGACTTTAACCACCCCCAACCCCCTCCTTTCAAAGGAGGGGAGTATCTCCTATGGCAATTCAATATCCAATTTATTTCATCTGTTTCTCAAAAAGTGAAATCATCAGATAGGTTGATATGGCACAAATTAGTGAGAGCAGGTAAGCCCACTCCAGTTCGAAGAGATATGTTGCCGAGAGCCATACTGTCATCGCAGTAAAAAGTGTAACCCCCGCCGCAAACTTCCCGCCAATCTTTGTAAAGAGGCCAAACACCACAATGGTGAAAATGCCGGCTGTTCCGAATGCAGCTGCATCCACTACAAGGTTGTAAACGCCCTCGGCATTGGTAGCAATAATCCAGGCGAGCAGGCCAAAAATGAGCACAAAAAATCGGGCCCATCCAACCTTTCTATACTCCGGCATATTGGGCTTACTCTTTACAACAATGTTGTGCGATACCAGTGATGATGCCACAAGAAGAGCCGAATCCACTGTTGATAAAATCGCCGAAACCAGAGCGCCGGCAAAAATAACGTAAAGTACGGTGGGCATATAGACTTGAGCCATTATGGGGATGATCTGCTCGGTATCCTCAAGACCGGGAACCAGGTGCAATCCTACCAGCCCGATGAATGCAGGTATCAAACCAAAACCGAGATACATAGAACCGGCCGCAATCGATGAACGTTGCGCAACTTTTGGAGAGCGTGTGGCAATTACACGGGCCACCAGTTCTTGCGCTACAACGGATCCACACAGTGGTATTACCCATATATCTATTCGTTCAAGTATGGATGTGCCGGGTGGCTGGCGAAGCGTAAGCCGATCCGGATCAATGGAGTTCCACACTCCGGTAATGTCGGGCGTGTTGAACAGAACTAGGATAAAAAGTGAGATAAGCCCGATAATAAGTACAACTCCCTGTATCAGGTCGGTATAGGCTACAGCAAGAAGGCCACCTAAAATTGTATATACAATTACAATTGTGGCAGCAATTGCAATAGCCACTTCAAGCTCAAGGGTTGATGATGCTGTTAATACCTGGCCAAAAGCACGAATTTGAGCGGCTGCCCACATCAGGGTTGAGGGCACCATCATAAAAACAGCAATCTTTTCCACCCCTGAGGAATATCGCTGCCGAAAAAGATCAGCCAGTGTGGTAAGTTTGCGTTTCCACAGAGGTATGGCAAATACAATTCCCATCACAATCAGGCAGAGGCCAAAGCCGAAGGGATCAGCGGAGCCACCGGCCAGTCCGCCTGAGTAGATGGCACCGGATGCTCCGATTACACTCTCTGCGCCAAACCAGGTTGCAAGTATGGTAAATGTGCCGAGAGCATAGCCAAGTTTACGTCCGGCAAGAAGGTAATCTTTCTCCGTTTTTATGAAACGGGAAACCCACCAGCCAATTCCAAGCTGAATGGATACATAGATTAAAATTCCGATTAGCAGCCAGGTCAATTATTTCCGGAAATTTGTGATTAGTTTCTAATTCCGAAAATATAGAAAATGGTGATTATTCTGTGGGAAAAATCATCATTGGTTCAGAAAGTCAAACAACATCCCGGGCTGATGCGCTTTTCATGGTTTTAAACACAAAAAGACGTATATGAATTTAAGCGCCATAATCCTGATTAACACATGTTAGCTCTTTGTCTGAACTATCTGTGAATTCAAGGTTATCATTATATGTCCAGGCTTTTTTGAATTTTGTAAAAACCTTGCCTGAAAGAGATTTGCTGTTGATGAGCAAAATATACTGTTTCGTGTTTCCACCGATGTCTTCACACCTTGTAATGTAGAGACAACCCTCAGGGCACTTCGTTTGGACTTTTAATGTGTCAGTAACCACAAATTGCGCTCGATTATGAAGATTTTCCGGAAATTTTTTAATTACCAAGACAGCCATGCCATCTCTGCATTCGCTGCGAGTGGGAGTCAGAAATGAAAGCCCCCCAGTAATACCTTCTTGTTCAGTTTCAAAAGTTGAACTCCAGCAATCGTGGAAACTATCCAGGTTTTCAGTTTGTGAAAATGCAGCTGTTTGAAAGAGAAATATAGTTACAAAGAATAGCAGGAGTATTTTCATGTCAAAAGTTTGATAACGTATGATATCGGATAGTATCTAACGCCGCTATTTAGATGGATCAACTCAACTGGTTAACTGCTTTTTTCGACAGCATTATTCAAGAACCGTGAGAACCCTACAACATCCTGATATCCCCGACGTCTGTCAATCACATTGCCTTCCCCATCCATAACAACTGTGAACGGATATGCGGTAACACCCATACGGGCTGCAAAAGCACGTTCACTCATCTCCTCACCCAAAAACACCAGTTTGCTTTCGGAATGGCCGTTTACTTTAACAGGGTAAAAGTTTCGGTCAAGAATGGCGCGAATGGATGGTGATGGATACACTTCTCTGTCCATAGCCCGGCAAAACTGGCAACCTACTTCAAAGATATCAATCATCACAAGGCGGTCAGATGCAGATGCCTGCTGAAGTGCATCTTGAAGCGGCATCCATTCCGGGGCATTTTCTATCTCTTTCGGAACGATCTGATCGAAAGAGAAGTAAGCAAAAATTCCAATAAAAAGAGCAATAGAGAATCCAATGATGGCTTTACGTTTCATACAATATCAACGGTATCGGTTTTAAAATCAGTGCGAAATATACGAAGAATTATTCTCCCCACATATGGTTACTGAAACGTGAAATCAGCGTAGATCTTGTATTGAATGCGGGTGTTTAGAGTTCGAACGTATGCGTATTTCGGTTGCCTGATGGATGCATCTCTCATATATAACCAGTCAGCATATACCCCGCTACTCTTTTTCAGCTGCAGCTTCATTTACAACGGCTAAAAGTGCATCCTGTGCTATTGAATCCTAAGAAAACGAAAGTTTTATGAAGGGTTACCGGATAAATAGCAGGGATAGCCATCTTTTATTTTTCAACTTTTTAAATAAACAGAGGCATGATTTTAAACCTTTTAACATGGGTGCAGGAATGAAAACGGGGATTTTATGTTATTCTTATTCCTACGAACAATTAAAAAATATATGCGACACAAAGAGATACTATTTTTTTCCATACTTATTTCAGCCTTACTGATATCGTGCAGTGGAGACGATCAGCAGAGAAGCAATAATATAAATACAACTGTTCCGGCTGTGGAGGCAGTACAGGCCCAATTCGGTGGTTTGCCACTTGAAGAGAGACTCAATGGTGTAGTAAGGGCTGCCAATCAGGTAGACATCTACCCAAGAATAAGTGCACCGGTTGAAGAGATCTATGTGCAAAATGGTGATGAAATTCACCGTGGCGACCCATTGCTCAGGCTCAGAGATACAGAGTATCGTGAACGTCTTCGACAGGCAGAAGCAAGTTTAAGAATTAACATCGCACAGCGCCGTCAGGCAGAAGCGGCTTTAGGAGAAGTTCAGTCGCAACTGCGCCGGGAGCAAATACTGGCAGACAGAGACTTAAGCAGTGAAATGGAAATTGAGCAGCTTGAAGCAAGACTTGAATCAGCTGAAGCAAGTGTTGAATTAGCCCAGGCCCAGGTAGAGCAGGCACGTTCAAGTGTTGAAGAGCAGAATGATGCTCTTGATCAAACCATTATTCGGTCTCCGGTGAATGGAACAGTTGGACAGAGAAACGCAGAGATTGGTATGCAGGTTAATACTTCTTCAAGACTGTTTACTGTGGGAGATTTAAGCCAGTCAAAAATTACAATAAACCTAACTGAAAGGATGCTCAGCTACGTTGAGACAGGTAACACAGTACGGGTTTTTTCAGAAAATATTCCAGACAGAGTAATTACGGGAGAAATTTCACGGATATCACCATTTCTTGGTGCGGGAAGTTTTAGCACAGAGGCAGAAATAGATATCGATAATGATGAAGGATTGCTCCTCCCCGGCATGTTTGTAACGGTTGATGTTTTGTATGGTGAAAGTGAGCAGGTAACGATTATTCCGCTGAGTGCAATTTTCAGAAATCCACAGTCAGGTGAAACAGGCGTATTTGTGGCAACAAGTTTCGGACTGGAAGCAGATCTTCTCGAAGAGCTTGAATCGGGGGATTCTTCTCCTGGGCTAAGTAATCCCACTGATGTTGAGTTTGTGCCGATTGATATTGTAGCCAGAGGGCGTGATGCAGCCGGTGTAGCCGGAGTGCGCAGTGGGGATTGGGTAGTAACTGTTGGGCAAAATCTCATATTCAGGGATAACAGTCCGCAGGTAAGAGTTCGGCCAGTAAGCTGGAACAGCATTATGGAGATGCAGCGTCTGCAGCCGCAGGATCTCCTCAGAGAAATTATGAATGGTAACGTTGCCGAACGATAGAAAGCACTTTAAACAACGAATAAGGATAACAAAATGGGATTAACCGATACCTCCGTAAAACGCCCGATTGCAACCACAATGGTTTATCTTATTGTGATTGTTCTGGGTATTGTGGGCTTTAGATATTTGCCTGTCGATCTGCTGCCACCAATTGAATTTCCAAGATTATCTATCTCCGTTGATTACCCCAATGTGGGGCCGGAAGAGATTGAAGTGATTATTACCGATCAGATTGAAAATGCCATCGCCGGTGTTGCAAATATTGATGAGATTACTTCACGATCGGAGGAAGGCCGCAGTAACGTTTCAATAAGTTTTGCTCAAAACACCAACCTTGATGAAGCCGCAAATGATGTTCGGGCGGCATTAGACAGAGTCAGACGAAGCCTGCCGGATGAAGCTGATACTCCCCGGGTGCGAAAATTCGATCCCAATGATTCACCCATTGTTATTCTCGGTGCTCAATCCACAAGAGCGCTGGATGAATTAACCCGGCTCCTCGAACGAGATATCTCGAAGCGGCTTGAACAGATCCCCGGAGTTGGCTCCATTGATGTATGGGGAGGTGTATATCGGGAAATATTGGTCAACCTGAAACGCGACCGAATGATGGCAAGTGGCCTAACCGCCGTTGATGTGCAAAATGCCATTGTTGCGGAGAACTCAACCCTTCCCGGAGGCAATGTAAAAGATGGATTAACGCAGCTCTATGTGAGAACGCTTGGCGAATTTACATCCATCGATCAAATTGCTGAAACGATTATTACCAGGGTTGATGGGCGCCCGATACGGGTACGCGATGTTGCCACAGTTGAAGATGCCTATGCCGAAATTGGCCGGGTTGTTGAAGTGAATGATGTGCCGATGATTCGGATGGGCATTCGTAAACAGACCGGTGCAAATACAGTTGAAGTATCACGCGGAATTGCCAGAGAAGTAGAAAGAATCAATAATGAACGCGATGATCTCAATCTGCTTATTGTTACAGATCAGAGTGAATTTATTCAAAACTCTATCGATAATGTACAGCAGGCCGCGATGTGGGGCGCTCTGCTTGCTATCTTTATTCTCTACCTCTTCCTGAGAAATGGTTCCACCACTTTTATCATCTCTCTGGCAATACCCGTTTCAATAATAGCCACATTCGGGCTGCTCTACTTTACAGGGCTCACCTTGAATCAGATGAGTTTTGGAGGGCTCGCTCTTGGTGTAGGCCTCATTGTGGATAACGCCATTGTAGTTCTTGAAAATATAGTGCGGCAACGGAGTAATGGTAAATCACTTGTAGAATCATCCCTTGTTGGGACCAAAGAGGTGGCCGGTGCAATTGTGGCATCAACCATTACAACATCAGTAATCTTTCTGCCGGTTGTATTTATGCAAACAATAACCGGAACCATGTTCCAGGAACTGGCGCTGGTTGTAGTTTTTGCACTGGTTTGTTCGCTTTTTATTGCACTGACACTTGTACCAATGCTTGCCAGTAAGTTTATGAGCATAAAACCGGAAACGGAACTTACTGCTAAAGATAAAGGTCGCTTCCAGGTTTTCTTTGAGAAGTTTGAAAACAGTTACAGTGGTTTTCTCCGCAAGGCAATTCGCAGAAAATATGTGGTATTTGGTGTTACCATCGTAATGATTGGTGTATCAGTATACGGCGCCGGATTTATCGACACTGAACTTGCACCTGAAACAGAAGCTGATGAAATACGAATTGATTTCATTCTTCAGGACGGAATGAATATCGCTGTTTCAAACAGATATCTTAATGAACTCAAGGAGAAAGTGACGGCAATTGTGCCGATGGATCAGGTGAAATATATGTCAACCGATGTTCGAAATGGTCGGGCCCAGGTTGAGCTGAACCTGGTTGACATAAGCCAGAGAACTGTAAGCTCTTCAGAACTGGCCGATCAGATACGTGATCAGATTGAAGGCAGCATTCCCGGTGGGTTTTTCCGGGTGCGTGCACAGAGTGGTTTGTGGATTTTACGACGGATTTTCGGATCAGGTGGTGATGAAGCGGTTCAGATTCAGCTTCGCGGATACGATATTGAAACAGCAAATGAACTTGCAGATGAGATTCGCCGAAGAATGGAGCGAATACCTGAAGTGCGTGGCGTCCGGTCCGATCGTGAAGAGGGGCGCCCCGAGCAAAACATTATTTTTGATCGTGAAAAAATTGCTCAGCTTGGGTTAACAGCGCGAGAAGTAGCACAAGCCGTACAGGCAAATGTGGGTGGTACCCGGGCGGGAGTTTTCCGGGATGGCGGGGATGAATACCCGATCACTGTTCGTTTGCAGGAGCAGGACAGAATGAGCACCCTTGATCTTGAAAATATTTCCGTACGGTCTGCCACCGGTGATATTGTTCCAATCTCTACTGTAATCAATCAGCAAGCTTCTCGTGGACCGGTTACTATTAACAGAATTAACGGACAACGGGTTACATTCATCACCGCAAACCTTGAAAGTGGTGTTCCACTTGGGCAGGCTGTACAGAAGATTCAGGCTGAGTTATCCGATCTTTCCATGCCAACAGGTTTCTCGGTGGTATATGGAGGTGAGTACGAAGAGCAACAGCGTGCCCAGACAGATTTTTTAATATCCATAATAATGGCGCTGGCATTGATTTATATGGTAATGGCAGCCCAGTTTGAGCGCTTTTTAGACCCGCTTATTGTAATGTTTGCTGTTCCGGTGGCTATTGTAGGCATAATCCCCACAATGCTCTTAACCAACACAACCTTCAACATGCAGAGCATTATGGGTGTTATTATGCTTGTTGGTATTGTAGTGAATAACGCCATTGTTCTGGTGGATTATATCAACCTGATGAGACGGGAAAAGAATTTAAGCGTGCTGGAAGCAGTGGTTGAATCGGGCAGGCTTCGGTTACGTCCAATTTTGATGACTACACTTACAACCGTACTTGGTTTGCTTCCGCTCTCCTTTGGATGGGGTGCGGGCGGAGAAATTCAGGCTTCGCTTGCAAGAGTTGTGATTGGCGGACTTACCGCATCAACAATGATTACACTTGTGTTGATTCCGGTTGTATACATCACGGCAAATGGTATTAAAGAGTATATCACTGAAAAGAAAGCGGAATTTCTCGAATCAAGAGAAGCTGTTGCGGCGCAGCCAAGCCAGGCTTAAAGATCAGTATTGATTTTATACACACCTTAAGTTTAGTGCCGGTGGTTCCCCATAGCCATCGGCATTTTTTTTGTTTTAGACCGGGCTGATGAATATCGATCCGGAAGTTGCACTTTCTGAAAAAATTCAGATATTAACAGACGCTCATTTTTGTGAACCCTGATATATTCTGATGACCATCTTCATTTCATTACTGTTTGTAGTTGCACTGATTGTACTGCTCACCGTTCGGTTTAACCTCCACCCATTTCTTGCATTACTCTTTGGAGCTATTATTATGGGCTTTCTGGGCAGCCTGGAAGCATCTGTTCTGGTAGGATCCATCGCAGACGGTTTTGGAGCCACTCTCAGAAGCATTGGAATTGTGATTGCAGCAGGCGCTATCATCGGTGAATATCTCGACAGGAGCGGCGGTGCAAAAGTGCTGGCCAACAAAATTCTGGACCGTGTAGGAGAGAAAAAGTCGCCGTTGTCGATGAGCCTTACAGGTTATATTGTTTCAATTCCTGTTTTTTGTGATTCGGGATTTATTGTGCTCTCTGCACTAAACAGAGCGATCGCAAAACGGGCAAAAATATCATTAGCTGTGCTTGCAGTTGCACTTGCATCCGGGTTGTATGCAACACACGTTTTTGTTCCTCCAACTCCGGGCCCGCTCGCAGCTGCAGCCACACTGGGTGCAGATATTGGCTGGGTTTTGATTTTGGGATTGTTCGTTTCGATCCCTGTATTGTTAGCTTCACTGGCATGGGCCACCCTCTACTGCAAACGGTTTAACATCGAATTTGAGCTGTCTGATCTTGAATCGGAAGCTCCAAAAACCCCGCCCTCCTTTAAACTGGCAATTATGCCGATTCTAACCCCCATCGTACTCATCGCTTTTAAATCGATTGCCGAGCTGCCGGCGGCTCCTTTTGGTGATGGTTTGATGTTCTCATTTTTCCAATTCGTTGGCGACCCGATTATCGCCCTGCTTATTGGCGCTGTACTCTCGTTTCTGATGGTTAAAGGAGGCGGCAAAAAAATTCAGAACAAATGGCTCGAAGAGGCTTTAAAAAAAGCGGGAATTATTATCCTGATTACAGGAGCGGGAGGGGCATTTGGCGCCGTTCTGCGCGAAACGGATCTTGGTGAGTTTGCAGCACAATTTGCCCAGATTGGCGGGCTTGGAGTTTTGGTGCCCTTTCTAATTGCAGCCTTTCTGAAAACAGCCCAGGGTTCTTCTACTGTGGCAATTATTACTGCCGCAGCTATTACGGCTCCGCTGCTTGGCCCTCTCGGGTTCGATTCAACAATAGGTGCTGCCCTCGTGGTACTGGCAATAGGCGCCGGTTCATTAACAGTTTCGCATGTTAATGACAGCTATTTTTGGGTAGTTGCAAAATTCTCTGAAATGGATACATCAACCGCTCTGAAAACCCACACAATTGCAACACTCATTATGGGAATCACGGGATTGATAACCGTACAGATTCTTGCCTGGATTTTGATCTGATATCATTCATTATAGAAAAGTAAATTCTTATTAAAATGGTTTATCTGCCTCGATTATCAACGTTACTTCTGATTCTTCTGCTCTTAAATTCTTGTATTACAGAGGATGCCGATCACTCCATTATGACGGTGAACGGGGCCATTTTTTCTTCTGAAATGGGAGTAACACTTACGCATGAACATGTAATGGTAGACTGGATTGGAGCTGACAGTACGGGCTATCACCGATGGAACCGGGAGGAGGTTGTGGAAAGAGCATTACCATTTTTCCTGGAAGCGAGTGGCCGAGGTATCGATACAATCATTGAAGCCACACCTGCCTATCTTGGCCGCGATCCGTTTATTCTTGCAGAGATTTCGAGGCGATCAGGGATTCAGATTATCACAAATACCGGGTTTTATGGTGCGGTTGAGAATCGATTTATTCCTCACTATGTATATGAAGAAACTGCAGAAGAAATTGCCACACGTTGGATTAATGAATTTGAGAACGGAATTGATGGAAGTGAAATAAGGCCGGGTTTCATAAAAATGTCGGTTGCAGAAGAGCAGCCATTAACAGGGCTCCATCAAAAGTTGATTGATGCGGCAGCCATTACGCACCTCCAAACCGGGCTTACAATATTATCCCACACCATCGGCGATGTTCCTGCAATGGAGCAATTAGAATGGCTGAAGAGTGCCGGAGTTCACCCAAAAGCCTGGGTGTGGACACATGCTCAATCGGGCTCGCTTGAAGGAAATCTCCAGGCAGCAGAGATGGGCGCGTGGATAGCGCTGGATAATGTGCAATTCAGCCCCGATCAGGAGCCGGAGGAACATGGAAGTATAGAGTGGTATGCGGAGAGAGTGATGAATCTGAAAGAGGCCGGGTATTTAGAGCAACTTCTGCTCTCGCATGATGCCGGCTGGTACGATGTTGGCGAGGAGAATGGGGGTGAATTTAGAGGATACTCTGACCTGTTCGATTTTCTTGTGCCTGAACTTGCGGACAGAGGCTTTACAGATGATGAGATGATGCAGCTGCTCATATCAAATCCGCAAAACGCTTTTGGTATAAGGGTTCGGGCACAATAAAAATTATCTGCCCTGCAAAATAAACGCAGCCCAATTTACGGGTGCTGCGTACTCCGGATGATTGAGTAGCTCGAGTTTAGCAAGCTGTAGAGCTTCGCTGTATGAATATCCCTCTTTGATGTATTCATAAAAGTGAATCATCAACTTCGAGGTAGGCTGATCGCTTACACGCCATTTCGATACAACCAGGTTTGCCGCTCCGGCATAGATAAATGCCCGGGTAAAACCGATAATTCCTTCTCCCCTGTACATGGTTCCAAGACCGGTTTCGCACGCTCCGAGCACTACTAAATCGGCATTCATGCTGAGGTTATAGATATCGGCCACGTAAACAATTCCGCTATCGGGGTCATCAGCATCATCTCCCCAAAGCACAATGCCGGAAAAGCCGGGGTTCGATTCATTCACAAATGCATGGGTTGCAAAATGAATAAAAGAGTAATCTTGCAGTGATGAACTCGAAAGTTGTTGTTTTGAAGCATCTTTGTGCAGAAAAACATCCGTTTTTTGAGGAAAGAAAAAATCCATGAATGTCCTGCGCTGCCGAAAAAGCTTTGATATTTCACTGGTCTCGTAACGTGTTAACGGGAGTGGAGACAAACTACCTACATACCGTTCTACATCTCCCGCGATATTGAACTCAGCAATGGATTGATTGAAGGGCGCCATAGCAAGAAGATTTCTCGGGTTATCGGATCTGCGTTCCTGCATTCGTTTCAATACCGACACTGAAGGCGTGTAGGAGATCTGATAATCACGAATTAAGAATG
>JAFIES010000080.1 GCA_020832415.1 Balneolaceae bacterium
AGCCGATAGTCGGATTTGAACCGACGACCCCTTCCTTACCATGGAAGTGCTCTACCCCTGAGCTATATCGGCTGGTTTCAGTGAGCGGGCGATCGGACTCGAACCGACAACATTCACCTTGGAAGGGTGACGCTCTACCAATTGAGCTACGCCCGCCAGTTTTTAAATTCCAAATAAATAAACACTACATACAGGTTGATACTATTTAGTCCGGAATTTAGTGGGGGGAGCAGGATTCGAACCTGCGAAGTCTTACGACAACAGATTTACAGTCTGCCCCAGTTGGCCACTTTGGTATCCCCCCAACTATCCTTTCAGTCTCCTCAGAGTGAAAGAGCCAGTGGCCGGATTTGAACCGACGACCGGCGGTTTACAAAACCGCTGCTCTACCCCTGAGCTACACTGGCTAAATCAAAATTTCAAATGTGCATTTCTGCAACGTTTCTTTTACTCGCAGGCATATTTTCCCCACAAGTGAAAGACATGTAAGCTAAAAATATATCAAATAGGAATCAACTCTCTCTGTCACTTTTTTTTGTCTTTGTTACAAGCTTTCTTTTTCTCTTGTAAATGAGTCGAATAGCTACAAAAATTACAATCAGAGATAGGATTACCCACCCATATACATTTAAATAGTGTCCAATTACCTGCCAGTTTTCGTGCACCAACCAGCCCATTCCTATTAATATCGTGTTCCAAAGCAGAGAGCTTATAGCAGAACTGATTATTGTGGAATAAACTTTTGTTTTGGTGATTCCTGCCGTAATTGAAATAACCGATCGGGTACCGGCAAGAAACCGATTTGCCAAAATGACTCCCTGCCCATATTTATCCATCCACCGCTTGCCTTTATCAAAGTATTTCACATCAAAAAATCGCATCAGCCAGAACTTTTTTCTCTGCTCTTCAATCTTATCACCAAAGTATGCACCAACGGCATACATATTCATAAAGCCTATTACTGATGCAACTGTTGTAATAGCAAGCACCGGGGAGAAGCCGATAATCTGTTCTGCTGCGAGATACCCGCCAAAAGCAACAAGTAAGTCTCCCGGTATGGGCGGTACAATATTTTCAAGGTATGCAATCAGCCCAAATATCAGGTAGATACTTAATGGTGAGAGAGTTTGTATCCAGTCGATCAGATTCTGAGTATATACCTCCATGTGGCTACAGCGCTTTTAGTAGTACAATTGCTTGTGCTGCTATCCCCTCTTCGCGGCCAACAAAACCCATTTTCTCGCTCGTTGTCGCCTTGATTGAGATCGCATCAACATCGGCATGTAACGCAGATGAAATACGTTCTCTTATCTGCAAAATAAATGGCTTTATTTTTGGCTTTTCGGCTATAATAGTTGCATCTGCATTTACCAGCTCATACCCTTTCTCAGTAACTAGTTTGTAGCTATGTTTTAATAGCTCAATGCTGTCAGCTCCCTTATATTCGGGATCAGTATCGGGAAAATGAGTACCTATATCCCCAAGGCTTAGCGCCCCCAATAAAGCATCGGTTATGGCGTGTGAAAGTACATCAGCATCAGAATGCCCTAAAAGGCCTTTTGTGTGAGGAATGGAAACACCACCAAGGATCAGCTCCCTGCCTTCAGCCAACTGATGAATATCATAACCCTGGCCAATTCTAAAACCCATTAACCCTCTTTGGTTATGAGATACTCGGCAATTTGAAGATCAAGCGGGAATGTAATCTTGAAATTCTTACTTGATCCTTCAACCAAAACCACTTTTCCGCCAATCTTCTCAATCAGAGAGGAGTCGTCTGAGCCTAGAAATCGGTTGGTTTCAGCATAGTCGTAAGCTTCTCTGAACAGGGCTGCCCAAAATATTTGTGGCGTTTGGGCCTGCCAAAGTGTATCCCGGTCGGGTGTTTTAACAATCTCTCTGTCGATGCCTGAAACTTTAATTGTATCTTTAGCAGGCATAGCAAGTACAGCCCCACCCCACAGAACCGCCTCTGAGATGCAATTTTCAATATCATCTTTGCTCACAAATGGCCGTACAGCATCATGAACAGCAATGAGGCCGGTTTTTCCGGATATCATTTGAAGTGCATTTCTAATAGAATCCTGTCTCTCTTCTCCACCTAATACAGCATGAGTGGTAATATCAGGAAAAACATCCTTCAGAAGTTCTTCTGTTATCGTCAGATATTTTTCTGAAGTGGATACAATCACCTCACCCAAACCGGAAACTCCTTTAAATCTTGAGAGAGTGTACTCAAGAATGGTTTTATCTGCAATCTTCAGGTATGGCTTGGGAATTTCACTTCCCACGCGCTCACCTTTTCCTGCAGCTGGTATTATCAGGGCAAGTTGCTGTTTTTCCACGTGATTAGATTATGATCATTGCATCTCCAAAGGAGAAGAATCTGTAATCTTTTTCAACTGCCTCTTTGTACGCCTCTTTGATAAACTCAAATCCGCCAAAAGCAGCAGCAAGCATTAAGAGTGTCGATTCCGGCCGGTGAAAATTAGTGATAATCCCTTCTGTAATCTTGAATGGATAATCAGGATAGATGAATTTGTCGGTCCATCCTGTGCCGGCTTTCGACATACCACTGGCCATTACACTGGTTTCAATCACGCGAACAGCCGATGTACCGCATGCAATCACCTTATTTTTCTTACTCTTCAGAGCAATGTTGATTCTGTCTGATGTTTCTTTAGAGATGTAGTAATTTTCAGAATCCATTCTGTGCTTGGTCAGATCTTCCACCTCAACCGGCCGGAATGTACCCCAACCGATATGCAGGGTAACAGGCACAAAATCCACACCTTTCTTTTTCAATTTTTCAACAAGCTCTGGAGTAAAATGCATCCCCGCAGTAGGAGCAGCTACAGCACCCCTCTCCTTTGCAAAAATGGTTTGATAACGCTCCTTGTCAGACTCTTTAGGTTCACGCTCAATGTATGGAGGAAGCGGCATATCACCGATTTTATCCAGTCTTGAATATAAATCTTCGTTTGGCCCGTCGAATAGAAACCGAATGGTTCGCCCGCGCGATGTGGTATTATCCACAACTTCGGCCATCAGATCTTCTCCGAAATAGAGCTTATTCCCGATTCTGATTTTTCGGGCAGGTTCAACCAATACATCCCAAAGCATATTTTCCGGCTGAAGTTCTCGCAACAGAAATACTTCAATATCAGCTTCGGTTTTCTCTTTTTTACCCTTCAATTTTGCCGGGAAAACTTTGGTGTTGTTATACACCACCACATCACCTTCATTCAGGTATTTGTGCACATCGGCAAATGTTTCGTGGGCAATTGTTTTCTCTTCTCTGTTCAGAACCATAAGTTTCGCCGCGTCTCTTGGCTCAACTGGTTCATCGGGTACATTAAAATGGTCGATTTCAAACTTGAAATCGGTAAGTTTCATTTTCAAAACGAGCGGAGTTTTATATTATTAAAATTTCGGCATTATTAAAGCCTAAAAATATACGGCAAAATGCGCTTTATTACAACCTGTTAAGCTTTGTATTAATCAATTTGTATCATCCCCCGATTCCACTAATTTGGGCAGAGTTTTATTACATACAAAGCCATTAATATTATATAACAGTAAGATTACAAAATCGAATTTTATGACTAAATCATCTTCGAAAATGGGAACCCGCTCAGTTTGGGCAGGCGAGCATACACTATTTCCTGAAGGCAGCCACACAGTTCCGGTTTTTAACACAGTAACCTTTGCATATGATGACCTTGATACCTGGCACGAAACTGCCAAAGGAAGTCAAAAAGGGCATATTTACAGCCGGAACACCAATCCCACCATTTCTGTACTCGAAGAGAAGATCCGTCTTCTTGAGGGTGCCGAAGCAGCAACCTCATTCTCTTCCGGAATGGCTGCTATCAGCAACACACTTTTTGCACTGCTTAAACCGGGCGATCGTGTGGTATCCGTTAAAGATACCTATGGCGGCACAAGTAAAATTTTTCTTGAGTTCCTGCCGAAGTTTGGTGTTGAAGTAACACTTTGCGAAACCACCGATGCGGTACAAATTGAGCAGGAGATCCGGAATGGCTGCAACCTTGTTTACCTGGAATCCCCCACAAACCCTACCCTGAAAATTATTGACCTTAAACGGATTGCAAAAGCAGCAAAACAGGCAGGAGTTACCACAGTGGTTGATAATACGTTTGCATCACCCATCAATCAGAATCCAATTGCACTCGGCGCTGATCTTGTAATACATAGTGCTACAAAATACATTGGGGGCCATTCCGACACTCTCTGCGGCCTGATTTGCGGAAGTAAAGAGCTGGTTCATCAGATTTTTCAGTTCCGGGAAATTAACGGTGCAAGCCTGCATCCTCAAACCGCCTACGATGTCATCAGGGGAATGAAAACGCTGGAAATACGGGTGCTAAGACAGAATGAAAATGCCCTTCGAATTGCCCGCTTTCTTGAAGATCACCCTGCAGTTTCTTCGGTGTACTATCCCGGCCTTGAAAGCAATGAAGGCCACAAAATTGCAAAGCAACAGATGCGAGGATTTGGCGGTGTATTAAGTTTTGAACTGATAGGCGATTACGATTCCGTAAAAACAGTTCTGCACAATCTCACCTATGTGCACCTGGCAGCAAGCCTGGGATCGGTCAGTACACTTGCCGGTCCCCCGAGAACAACAAGCCATGTTGAGCTCACAAAAGAGCAGAGAGAGCAGCTTGGTATTTCTGAAAGCCTGATTCGCTACTCCGCCGGAATTGAAAATGCAGAAGATTTGATTACTGATCTTGAATCTGCCCTGAAACTTGTAACCGGCTAATATTTGCAGCAAATAATGATCGATAAGAACTTTACAATTCACACTCTTCAAAAACTGGTTCAAATCAACTCTGTAAACCCCATGCTGGACAGCAGCGGAGCCGGTGAGGAAAACATCGGTCGTTACATTTACTCTCTTCTGATTGAACTCGGCATAGAATCTGAGATCACAGAACTTAAACCCGGGAGAGTTAATGTTACAGGAATTATCAGAGGCGAAGGCAGCGGCAAATCACTTATGATAAATGCCCACATGGATACGGTTGGTATAAAGGGAATGGATGATCCATTTTCAGGTGCAATCAAAAATGGCAAGCTATACGGGCGCGGAGCTTATGACATGAAAGGCAGTATCGCAGCAATGCTCTCAACAGCCAAAGCAATTACCGAACAGAATCTAAAACTAAACGGAGATCTTGTCTTCTCTTTTGTGGCGGATGAGGAGTATGAAAGCGCCGGGGCAAGCGAACTGATCAAAACTGTCAAAACAGACGCAGCAATTGTCACAGAGCCAACCAATCTGGCAATCTGTACTGCACACAGGGGTTTTGGAATCTTCAAAATAACCACTTTTGGTCAAACGGCTCATGGCGGCAACCATCACATTGGTGTTGACGCCAATATGATGATGGGCCTCTTGCTTTCCGGGTTATCCGAATGGGCAGATCGGTTGCCCTTATTCAGATCACACCCTCTTTGTGGTGATGCTTCTGTCCATGTTCCACTAATAAAAGGGGGCCGCAGCCTGTTTGTCTACTCCCATGAGTGCACCATCCATGTAGAACGCAGAACCGTTCCCGGTGAAACTCAGGAATCAGTTACAAAAGAGCTTCAGCAGCTAATTGAGAGTGTAGCAAAAAAAGAGAGCCGCTTTAATGCAGATATCGAAACGATTTTATGGAGAAGTCCATATGAAATATCAGCAGAATCAGACATAGTTAAAACTCTTGATAAGGTGGTAACAGAGAGGCAAAAAACCACTCCCGATTATATTGGCCACACCTGGTGGGAAGACTCAGCCATTTTTGGAGAAGCAGGAATCGAAACTATAATTATTGGCCCAAAAGGCAATGGAATACACGAAGATGTGGAGTGGGTTGACACAGATTCGGTTTATGATCTGGCCGAAATACTATTGCGTACAGCAACTACGTTTTGCAAATAGAGACACCGAAAGATTTATACTCTGCTCAACCTCTGAAAATCACTCAGAAATATTACAAGCGTTCATGCAAAATATGTTTACTAACTGAGAGTAATTCTTTATTATATCAGTTGAGGAAATGCGTTTGTTACAAAGATCTACTACTATGAAAATATTCACACTTTTAGCTGTTTTATTTCTATCAACTGCCCTGGTAGCGGAAGCTCAGTTCAGGCAAGATCTTACACATCAACCGGAAGAGTATAGTGCAGTGGCATCGTACACGCCATCTAACTCCCCCGGAAACTGGATGAACCTGCTCAATATGACTATGAGCCACTCCTACTCTATGAATTTTTCAAACTTTGGCGGACAGATGCAAAATCTGAATGCTTACACAAATCACATGTTTTTTGATGTAAGTGACAGAATGAATGCCCAGGTTGATATTTCTGTGCTACACTCTCCGTTCGGAAACAGTTTCATGACTAATGACAACAGCCTCGGCGCACAAATCATCGTAGACAGGGCAAGACTTGATTATCAGCTCTCATCAAACGCTGTTATCTCTCTGCAATTTTCACAACGACCTTATCAATACGGTTTTGGGCCTTACGGCGGACACTACTCTCCGTTTAACAGAATGGCACCGCGGTACTAATCTACTGAATGGCTAAACAAGCAGGCGAAGATAACCCGAATCATCTCTTTTTAAACTCTGCCATTGGCTTTCTTGGAGTACTTTTTGTGCTTTTGATTGCAGCACTTGGGTCCAGAATGATCTACCCGAGAGTTGTGACTGAACGTGCAACGGTAGATCCGGCTCTGGTAAGCAACGTTATTCAGCTGGAAGTACTGAACGGCTGCGGAATTCCTGGAATAGCCACCCGATTTACCGACTCTTTAAGAGAATATGGGTTTGATGTGGTAGAGACCGGAAATTTTGACCATTTTAATGTAGAACAGAGTTTTGTAATCTCTCGCAGCGGCCGGATGGAAAATGCCCGGCGTGTTGCCAAAGCCATCGGAATTCCCGAACAAAATGTAATCAGAGAAGAATCACCGGATTTTTTCCTCGATGTTACACTGATCATCGGTTCAGATTTCGAATCACTTAATTTATAAACAGACCATGCCTATGACACACTCTCAATTTCAAACAGATTCGCCGGATAAAACCACAGATTCAAAGCAATTGCTCGATGCAATCATCGAAGGCCTTCATGAAAAAAAGGCTAAAGATGTAAAATTACTCGATGTACGCGAACTCACCACGCTAACAGATTACTTTCTGATTTGCCATGGTACATCTGAAACTCAGATACGGGCACTTGCTAACAGCGCCATGGAGAAGGTGAAGGAGACATTGGGAGAGAATGTATGGAAGCAAGAGGGCATGGATGCCAGAAGATGGATTATTCTGGACTATGTGAATGTTGTAGTGCATATTTTTAGTGAAGAAAAGCGCGAATACTACGGAATTGAACGAATGTGGAACGACGCCGTAATTACTGAGGTCGAAGACAAGTAGGCCACTCTTCATTATAATCCGGAACAAGTACTACGGATTACACTCTCAGACTTTTTTAGCAGAAATAAACAACGTGCCCTGCATTGATCCATTTATCAAAATATTCTCTGAGACTGATCGGTTTGTTATTGCTGCTGCTTCTAACCTTCTTGTTGGTTACAGAGTATGTATCCAGAAGTGCCGGCTCTCAACAAAACAATTATGAAGAGGCTATCCAAAAAAGCCTTAATGAGGCCACCTTTCTTTTTGATCAGATAAACCAAAATCTGGAGCAGGTTTCCACTGAAATTCAGGGTATCATCGAGCGGGCCGTTCAATCCGAACAGAACAGACTAGCCATTTTCAATAGGATTTCGTCTTACGATTTATGGGGATTGAGTATCTCGAGAAATGGCTCCCGCTGGTTATGGAGTGGTTACGATTTGCAGCGAAGTCAGATTCCGGCACCCACACAAACCGGCACATCTGTCTCGATTGTAAATCTGAATAACGTAACTATTCTTTTGCGTCAAAAAACGTTTGTATCCGGGAGTGATACCTATACCATTAACTCTGCAAAGAAACTGAGCCAAACCACAGACCTCCCGTTTATCAGAAATGTTGAATACCAGCTTTCTGATGAAGCTCAACTGCAAGGCAACTTCCCCGTAGTTTTTAATTTCTGGGGTACTGTACCGGAAGGGGCTTTTTACAGGAAACTTTCCACTGCTGATAACGACTCTGCAGGTACTGTTTATACCACAATCACCTTTTCAGATTCATATACCGCTAACAGAGGTGCAAATCTTGCAATCTGGCGGCTTTTTTTCCAGTTATCGTTGCTCTTCACTTTTTTTCTCTTTTTGATGGTCTGGGCTGCCAAACTAAAAAGCATCAAAATATATCTGCTGCAGCTCCTGCTGATATTTCTCATCTGGCCGGCTATTCTGCTATCCGGAATTCTTGATTCGTGGGTGCAGCTGATCATACATAGAATACCCGACCTCCCCCCCCAACTTGCAGGCCAGCTGGCAGCCTATTCAGCAAATGCATTCTTTTTATTTGCACTGTTCATATGCTTGTTCCATCTCTTGGGGGCTTCACAAAAACCCCTCAGGAACGATCGCCATTTCCGAACATTTTCTTTTGCTGCTCTTTTTGGGGCACTTAATGTTTTACTGCTTCTCTTTTTTATAATTTCAACAAAAAATCTGCTGGTCAACACTAACATTCCGCTGCTGGATCTTGAGCTTGCACCTGATATCAAATCGTTCATTTTCTACATCATTTCAGGTCTGTTTCTGGCGGCTGTTTCAGGAATTTTAATCTCATCAGGCTACTATTTAAACAAAAGCGAAGAGGATAAACCTGCATTTATCAACATTATATCTGTATTCAGTTTTATTCTGATCTACTTTGTTGCAGACCTGCTGATTACAGATGAAAACCTCTATTTTGGCTGGATATTCTCTCTCAGTTCACTGCTGCTACTGCTCCATCTTGCTGTAATCCATTATCTGCATAAAAATCCCGACAGCCTTCGAATTATGTCGGGTTTCAGAAAACTGATGCTCGCTGTTCTCGTCATTACCACATCTGTCTACTTTATTATTTGGAACTGTACAAATGATCGAATGGATAAGGAGCTCTTGGCACATCTTTCTGAGTTTACGGATGATGAAGTGCAAAACACTGGAGATATACTTATTCAGCTTCTGACGGATATTGAGGAAGATATGCTTCTGCTTTCAGCCGATGATGTTGAAACCCAAACACAGCTGGTTACCAGCCTTTTCCAAAGAACTGTGCAGAACAATATCAAAAACGAGTGGAGAAATCATTCCTTTCACATAAAGCTGCTCCTGCCAGATAATACAGAGCTGGCTACCTATTCCACAACACTGGAAACCCCGGCGTGGTCAGAACGGATATATAATGTAGACACCATGCTCCGGTCATACCGCGGAGAACGGCTTCGCCAGCAAACCAATCAACCCGTTATCTGGGGCAGGCCTTCCATCAGCGAGCGCTATACCGCATTAGATCGGGGATGGATTCCAATTTATGATTATGACGAAATCGGATCGATTATTCTGTGGGTTGCCGGGGATGTTTTTAAAGAGCGCCTTGATTACAACAAACCGATGCGTGCAGTACTCTCTGCAGCTACCAGCAGCGACTGGAGACAGAGCTTTTACCTGGCTGAATTTATGGGTGAACGCCTTACCCGAAGCAGCGTGCAGGGTATCTATCGCAATCAGCCTCAGTATAACAGACTCCCTGAACGCGAAGCAGAAATTGCTTCACAGGATTCAATCAGTTTCTTCAACAACATAACATCTGATGGCACCTTCCGGGAGGTTCTCGTGAGAAAAGATAACCGGCAAATTATTAAGGCAAGCACGCCGGTTCCTGGTTTTAATCACCATCTTTTCTCCTATTTCAGGTTGCAGATTGTGCTTGTGTTTTTTGGCCTTTTCTGTTTTTCGGTTCTGGCAATGGCAGGATTTCAGAATTTTAGTCTATTTGGGCAAAATCGCCGGTTCAAAGATCGCCTTGTGGACGGCTTAACACTGGCTACCATACTGCTGCTTACCGTATTGATTTTTGCAACACAATATGCTGTTGGTATTCAGAATGAGAGAAATGTTGAGAGGGAACTTGTAAACACTCTCAGTGGTGTTGCCGAATCGCTGAAGGAGAGAAATGTTTTTGCTGAAAATGTACAAACAGCAGATCTGCTTTCTGAAATCACCACACCACTAAGTGTTGATCTGGTGCTGTACCGGGGCCATCGGGTGGATGTTTCTACAACACCGCAAATTTTCCAGCAATATCTGATGCCGGCAACTCTACCGTTCCCTGTTTACGACTTCCTGTTCAACCGTGAAAGAACCCACTATGTCTCCACATCACTCATTGGCACAAATGAGCTGCTGATCGGCTACCGATCTATCCCCGATTCTGATGGCCGGCCGGCAGGTGCAATTGCCATCCCAACATTTATACAATCCCCTATTTATAATGAGCAGCTGCTTGAAACCACAAGCTATCTCTTTGTTGTATATCTGTTTATTTTTGCCATGTTTATTATGGGATCTGTATTCCTCTCAAACCAGCTTACCAAACCGCTCAATCTGATTCAGGCCGGGCTAAGCAAAATTTCGAGAGGTGATATGAAAACAAAAGTGGCTGTCACCAGCCGGGATGAAATCGGGTCACTCGCCAACGCCTACAATACCATGGTTCAGCGGCTGGATCACGCACAAAAAGAGTTGATGAAGGCTGAGCGCGAATCCGCCTGGAAAGAGATGGCACAACAGGTTGCACATGAAATCAAGAATCCGCTTACCCCAATGAAACTGAACCTGCAACATCTGCAGCGCCAGCTCGAGGCCAATCCTGATGAAGCGGACTCATTGCGGCCACTCATTGAAAAAACGGCCTCTAACATCATCGAACAGATTGAATCACTCAATAAAATTGCATCCGATTTCTCAAAGTTTGCGAAACCCATCGAAGAGCCAAAAGTACCGGTGGCATTAATGGAACTGCTCAACTCAATTGTGCAGCTCTACGAACATGAAGAGAGTGCAATGGTTTCTCTTACATCTCCTCAGAAAGAGATCTCTGTACCGGCTGTTGAAGATGAATTGCGACGCGTTTTCATCAACCTGATTAAAAATGCCATAGAAGCTGCCGATGGAGGTGTGGTAAAGGTTCACATCACACTAAAAAAACTTCGTGAGCATGCGATGATTCAGATCAGGGATGATGGATCAGGAATTGAAGATGAAAACCGCGAAAAAATATTTTTACCCAAATTCTCAACCAAATCAAGCGGTACCGGGCTTGGGCTGGCCATTGCCAAAAAAATCATTGAAGAGCATAATGGTGATATCTGGTTCGAATCGAAAAAAGGCCAGGGTACATCGTTCTACATACGCCTGCCTTTGGTTTAGCCACTACTTTTTTGGCTGAAAGTTTTACCTGTCTTTAGCCTGTTTTTTTCGTACCATTTGCGGCTCCATGAGTATCAAAGATCCTGCATATCGCTCAGAGGTTAAAAAGGAAGTTTCACTGCTGATGAAAATTGGCCTTCCTGTGATTGCCGCTCAAATGCTGCAGATGAGCATGAGTTTTGTGGATACCGTAATGGCCGGGCGCCTCTCCCCTGAAGATCTTGCTGCAGTTGCGGTTGGATCGAGTATCCTGATGCCCTTTGTGGTTTTGTGCCTTGGGTGTATGATGGCTGTTACCCCGATTGTTGCCCAGCATGTGGGCGGGCGCGATTTCAGCCTGATCGGCAAAAATGCCCGGCAGGTTTTATGGCTCAGCTTTATACTGACTATCCCCAGCTTTTTCATCCTGCGTAATCTTGATGCAGCTTTTGTACTTATCGGTGTAACGGAAGATATCATACCTATTGCGTCGGGCTATTTGAAAGCTATTTCGTGGGGGATTTTTCCGGCATACGCATATGGAGCCCTTCGATATTTCAATGAAGGATTGAGCGTTACCCGGCCGGCCATGTTTATCGCTTTAATAGGCACGTTGGTGAATATTCCTGCGAACTACATCTTAATGTTTGGCAAGCTGGGAATGCCGCAACTTGGCGCCATAGGTACCGGGTACGCCTCAGCCATTGTTTTTACCGTGATGTTTATCGGGATGCTATGGTTTACGTACGATTTTAAACCGTACAAGCGATTTGAAATATTTAAAGGTTTTCGGTTACCCGAGAAAAAATATCTGAAGGAACTGTTATCCATCGGCGTGCCTATTGGCATAAGCTCAACCATGGAAGTAACCATGTTTGCCGTTGTGAGCCTTTTGGTGAGTACCATCAGTACCATTGCCATCGCAGGACATCAGGTGGCAATCAACTTTGCAGCGATGATGTTTATGATTCCCTTTGGTTTATCGGTTGCCATTTCAGCCAGGGTTGGCAACTCCATTGGCCGAAAAAGACCTGATGAAGCCCGATTCAGGGGATATGTGGGTGTGGGCGTATCATGTTGCATTATGGCCTGTACAGCGCTGTTCATTTTGCTTTTTCCAAACGCTATTGTCTCAATCTATACAGATGACCCCGCTGTTACAGAAATTGCCGTTCAGCTGCTCTTTATGGCGGCTATTTTTCAGCTGTCTGATGGGTTACAAGTAAGCGGATTTGGCGCCCTGCGCGGTTTAAAAGACACCAAAATACCGATGTATGTAAACCTGGTAGCGTACTGGCTTATCGGAATACCCATTGCCTATTATCTTGGATTTATAGCAGGGTTCGGTGCACCCGGTTTGTGGGGCGGTTTGATTGCAGGCCTCACCGTTGCAGGTATTTTACACAATCTTCGTTTCTATAAGCGAACCAAAGAGATGGGAGCTTGATTTCGAGCTAAAAACGGACCATCGGTACACTTGGTGAACTGGAAAACTGCAGCCCGATCGATATAACGGGAAGCCCGGTAAATCTGATCTCATCCAGCGCCGGGAACCATAACAATCTGCCGCCTCCATGCACATAAAGAGAAGTTTGAGTTGAAAAATTGTACTGAACCCCAACCAACGCTTTTGTTTGCAAGCCCAGATAGAAATTGCTGTCCCTGCTGTCAAAAATTCCCCGGCCTGCCATTCCAATACCGGGGCCAACTCTCAGGTAAACATCTGTACTGCTCTGCTCCATAAATCGCTCGTGCTCACTCAGTAAAAAATCCCGGCCAACTGCCAAACCGCTAATCCAAATAGCTGACGACGGTGTACTCAAATCCCGAACATTCGCTGCTGCAATAAACAGATTTACATAATTGAAACTACCCGGATGCATATAGGTGCTCTCAACACCAAACTGTCCGCGGCCAAAAAACAGGCCGCTTTGTATTCTGTAACTTTCATAAAACGGATCGTAATAAACATAGGGATCGGCAACCGGGCCAATGATTATTTCCCTGTCTGATTTCTCCTCCTTAGCCGTTGTATCCGAATCAGCATGATTCATACTATTTAAAAATCCCTGGGAGTATGCCGGAATAATAAAAAGCAGGGATAAAATGAGAATCGATATCGTTTTTAATCGTACGGGCATGGCAGTCAACATCTTAATTCTACTGAAATTTATCGACCTATACTTTTAGATTCAAGGGAAACTGCATTTGAGGGTTATCAGAAATCTTATCCAATACTGATTATGATCGAACGTATTTTGCACTATATTTAGTTGGTCAGATACTGAACATCTAAATCATTTTCATCAATTAATCGCCAATGCCTTCATTCATTCATACCATTCAAACAGCTGTACCCCCATTCTCTTACAGGCAGGATGAGCTTCGAGACAGGATGAAAATGATTGTAAATGGTGATGAAAGAGACAAGCGGGTGATTCATCATCTTTATGGCAGATCCGGAATAAAAACGCGCCATTCAGTTGTTGATGATTTCAGAGAAACCGGCAGCTACTCCCTCTTTTTTAACGGACAGGGAGCCACACCGGGCACCAAAAGCCGAAATGAAATTTACATCTCAGAAGGGCGAAAACTATTTGTTGAGGTAGCAAATAAACTCATTTCAGAATCCGATTTTAAGCCTTCCGAAATTACGCACCTCATCACGGTTTCGTGTACCGGCTTTTATGCCCCCGGACCCGATTATGACATTATAAAATCCCTGGGGCTGAATCATTCAACCGAACGGTACCATCTTGGTTTTATGGGTTGTTATGCTGCTCTTCCTGCACTTAAACTGGCCAATCAGATCTGTAATGCTAACGCATATGCCAATGTGATGGTGATCTCGGTGGAGCTCTGTACCATCCATTTTCAGGCAAATCCAAAGATGGATGATCTGCTATCCGCATCAGTATTTTCTGATGGAGGTTCCGGGGCTATTATCAGCAATCGAAAACCTGATGCGGACAGCTACCAAATCGAAGGATTTGCATCAGCTATTACCGAAAAAGGTGCCGATGACATGGCATGGTCAATTGGCGATCAGGGTTTTAATATGGTGCTATCCAATTACATACCACAGCTTTTGAGTGACGGACTTGAAGATTTTCTTAATCCGGTACTTTCTACATTCAATATTAGCCTTGAAGAGATCAGTCACTGGGGCGTACACCCCGGCGGACGTGCCATTCTTGATAAGGTTGAAAGCACGCTGAATCTGCCGGCTGATACCCTTGCATCATCGAGGAACATTCTTTCAGAGTTTGGTAATATGAGCAGTGCAACTGTGCTTTTTGTGTTGAAAGATCTTCTTGAAAATGCCACCTCAAAAAAGGAGAACAGAACTCTTGCGATGGCATTCGGGCCGGGTTTAACCATTGAAGCCGCACTTTTAAAGCTGATAAAAAATTAGAACCGCTTTTGGTTTCTGATTTACACGATAACCTCATGTGAACAACATGCCACTGTTTTTATCACATCGAAATGGGGAATTAACGGAGTGGATGGACCGCCCGGATTGCGATGAAGTTCTGCTGAAAAACACCTACAGGCAGTTTAAAACCATCAATTTTTTGCTTTCCGGGTGGAGTACTATTTACAAGAATCAGCTTAAACCATTCATCAAAAAAAAGAATAGGCCTGTTACCCTTCTTGATGTGGGTTGCGGTGGCGGCGATATTATCCGTCTGTTAAAGAAACTCGCAGATAAGGATGGATTGGATATTCATTTCACGGGTATTGACCCCGATCAGAGAGCCATCAACTATCTTACTGAACAGGAGCATCCCGGCAATATTCGATTTCTCCCGGTAACCACCACCCAACTTGCAGACAGAAATGAGAAATTTGATATCGTGATTTCGAATCATCTGATTCACCACCTCACAGAAGCACAACTGGAATCTGTCTGCCGGGAAACGGAGAAGTTATGCGAAGGGATTGCGCTCTTCAGCGATATTGAACGGAGTGATATTGGATATGCCGCATTCAGTACCATTGCACCACTCCTCTTCAGAAACAGCTACATCGTAAAAGATGGGCTGATTTCCATCAAAAAAAGCTATCGAAAAAAAGAGCTGGCCCCGATTGTACCTGACGGATGGTCCGTTCAAAGAAAATTCCCTTTCCGATTGCTGGCGATTTACCAAAATCACTCTTCATGATCCCCGCCAAAACCAATATCGCAATTATTGGCGGGGGTCCCATTGGGCTCTATCTTGGGTTACGTCTTCACCAAATGGGTATTGATTGCGTAATTCTCGAAAAACGCACCGGGATCGATCATCATTCTAAATCGCTGGGAATCCATCCTGTTTCACTTGAACTGTTCAGAGAAGCCCAAATAATCGATCTATTTCTTGAAGATGGGTTGAAAATCAGAAGAGGTATTGCATTCTGGAACCGGGAAAAAATCGGAGAAATTTCGTTTTATGCATGCCCGGAGCCTTATCAATATATATTGGCCATTCCGCAATGGAAAACGGAAGAGATCCTGCAAAACCAACTTCGTGAATCAGGCAGAGATATATTGTATAGAAATGCCGAGGTGCAATCGGTTCAGCAGGAGAATAGCGGGGTATTTATTTCAGGCAAACATAACGGTACTTATTTTGGTATTTCAGCTGATTTTGTGGTGGGTTGTGATGGGAAAAACAGTTTTGTGAGAGAATCAGCAAATATACCGTTTGATGGCGGCCCCTATCCCGACTACTACATCATGGGTGATTTTGATGACGGAACCGATTTCAAACAGGATGCAGCCGTCTACCTGCATGATGATGGCCTTGTAGAATCGTTTCCACTGCCAAACGGACACCGCCGATGGGTGGTAAAGACCGATCAGTTTTATGAATCTCCAATTCTGGAACTGTTGCATGAGGTGATTAGTGATCGGGTAGGATATTCATTGAAAGCTGAAAAGAATTACATGACCAGCAGTTTTGGAGTGCAGCAATTTCTTGCAAGAACACTGCATTCTGGCAGAATTCTTTTAGCGGGTGATGCTGCCCATGTTGTAAGCCCCATCGGCGGGCAGGGAATGAACCTCGGCTGGATTGGCGCGGAACAATCTGCTCTGGCTTTGCAAGCTGCAGTTAAAGATTCTTCAAAAGCGGAGACTTATTTCTATGAGTACACAAAACATCACAGAAAAATTGCAAAACAGACAGCAAGGCGTGCTGAAATGAATATGCATCTCGGCAGAAAAGAGAGTTCCACACTGCTTTACAAGTTTGGTGTAAAAATGATGCTGAAGCCACCTCTCTCCAGGTTAATGGCAAATCTTTTTACGATGAGAGGTTTAGGCAGGTGGCCGGTATAAATAAAAAAAGCCCGGCTAAACATAACCGGGCTTAAAATTAATCCGTGATTGAAACTTTGAACAATCAGCTTCGCTGCTTTTTGTCCTCTTCAACATAGTCGCGGAGTACCTTGTGCAGAATTCCGCCATTTCTGTAGTAGTCAATTTCAACCGGGGTGTCGATGCGGCAAACCGTATCGAACTTCACAATTGAGCCGTCTGCTCTTTTTGCTTCCACTTTCACGGTTTGGCGAGGTTTCAGATTGTCATCCACATAAATGTTGAACGACTCAGATCCGTCAAGCCCAAGGCTTGTATGAGACTCCCCATCTGCAAATTGCAGCGGAAGCACTCCCATTCCAACCAAATTAGACCGGTGAATTCTTTCGTAAGAAGTTGCAATTACAGCTTTCACTCCAAGCAGAATGGTGCCTTTAGCTGCCCAGTCACGTGAAGATCCGGTTCCGTACTCTTTGCCAACCAGGGCAACAAGAGGGGTTCCCTCCTTTTTGTATCGCTCGGCTGCATCGTAGATATCGGTTATCTCGCCGGTTGGGTGGTATTTGGTAAATCCGCCCTCGGTTCCCGGTGCAAGTTGGTTTTTAAAACGAACATTGGCAAACGTACCGCGTGTCATCACCCGGTCGTTTCCACGGCGTGAACCGTAGGAGTTAAAGTCTGCCTGCTCAACGCCATTTTCAATCAGATATTTACCTGCAGGACTGTCAGCCTTGATGTTACCTGCCGGTGAAATGTGATCGGTAGTGATGGAGTCACCCACTTTCACAAGAACTTTGGCTCCCTGAATCGGTTTGATCGGCTCGGGTGTTTCACCCATATCCATAAAAAATGGTGGCTCCTGAATGTAGGTGGACTCTTCTTTCCACTCATACAACTCTCCGCCGCCAACGGGGATCTTATCCCACGCTTCAGATTCAAAGATATCACCGTACATTTTATCGAACAGCTCTGGACGAATCGCTTCATCCAGAAATTCGGTAATTTCGGCAGTGGTAGGCCATACATCTTTCAGGTAGACATCGTTGCCATCTCTGTCTTTTCCTAACGGCTCGTTTGAAAGGTCAATATCCACTGTTCCGGCCAGTGCATACGCTACAACCAGCGGCGGCGAAGCGAGGTAGTTGGCTTTCACATACGGGTGGATTCGTCCTTCAAAGTTTCTGTTTCCGGAAAGAACACCGGCAGCAATCAGGTCACCCTCTTTAATGGCATTCTCAACTGCTTCCGGCAGCGGACCGGAGTTCCCGATACAGGTAGTACAACCGTAACCAACAAGGTTAAATCCAAGCTGGTTCATATAGTCGGTAAGGCCGGCTTCATTCAGATATTCGGTTACCACCCGTGAACCGGGAGCCAGAGAAGTCTTCACATACGGAGGAACTTTCATTCCCTTCTCAACAGCTTTCTTGGCGATGATTCCGGCACCCAGCATCACACTCGGGTTGGATGTGTTGGTACAGCTTGTAATCGCGGCAATCACCACATCACCATGCTTCATTTCGATGGACTGGCCATTTTTGAATGTACCCTTATTGGCCAGTTTTTCCTGCGTAAGGTTAAAGCCCATTGTAGGATCGTTGCTGGTAAGTGATGCTTCAAACGTTTTCTTCATGTTTGGAAGTGTGATACGATCCTGCGGACGCTTCGGCCCTGCAAGAGATGTTTCCACATCGCCGAGATCGAGCTCCAGAACTTCCGTAAAGTCCGGATCAGGTGTATCATCAGTTCTGAACAGCCCTTGCTCTTTCATGTACGCCTCAACCAGTTTCACCTGCTCGGGTGACCGGCCGGTGCGGGTCATGTATCGAAGTGCCTCTTTATCAATCGGGAAGAAACCCATCGTTGCTCCGTATTCAGGAGACATGTTTGCAATTGTAGCACGATCAGGCAGGCTCATGTTGCTGAGGCCCGGACCAAAGAATTCCACAAACTTGCTTACCACACCGTGGCGGCGCAGCATTTCGGTAACAGTAAGGGTTAAATCGGTAGCTGTGATTCCTTCTCTCAGTTTACCGGTCAGTTTCACACCTACAACTTCAGGAACCAGCATATAGATCGGCTGGCCCAGCATAGCTGCTTCCGCCTCAATACCACCAACACCCCAACCCAGAATACCGAGGCCGTTAATCATGGTAGTGTGGGAGTCGGTTCCAACCAGTGTATCCGGATAGGCAACGGTTGTGCCATCTTTCTCCTCGCGTGTAAATACACCTTTTGCCAGGTACTCAAGATTCACCTGGTGTACAATACCGCGGCCGGGAGGTACTACGCGGAAATTGTTAAACGCCTCTTTTCCCCACTTCAAAAACTCATATCGCTCGCGGTTGCGCTCCATCTCTTTTTCCACATTGAACATCAAAGCCGCATCCTGTCCAAACATATCAACTTGTACAGAGTGGTCAATCACCAGATCAACCGGTACCTGCGGGTTGATGGATTGTGGATTTCCACCCATTTTTTTCATGGCAGACCGAAGTGCAGCCAGGTCTACTACAGCAGGTACGCCGGTAAAATCCTGCAGAACCACACGCGAGGGTTTAAACGGTACTTCACCTGCCGGTTTTTTTGCATTGTATGATGAAAGTACTTTTACATCATCTTCAGTTACCACATAGCCGTCGAACTCGCGCAGAACGGCTTCCAAAAGAATTTTAATTGTAAATGGCAGTTTGCTGATGTTCCCATAACCAAGCTCTTCCAGTTTTTTGAGACTATATAGATGTGCCTCGCCCGAACCCGTATTAAATGGTACTTTAGTTTGCAGAAGTTGGTTTTTGGATGTCATAAATCGTCCTCTGTTGCTTTTCAAAAATGTTCATTTCTATTTTTTTATATCATCCAAAAATACGGCTTTTTCGTGAAAGTATCTTTGGGAATTCAGTTTGATCGTCCCTCACCTCTTCTTGATTACTTTATCAGCCTGCTTGTAACATTGAAATCAGAATTGAAATTTATCTTTGGGAAAAATATCTATTTAAAACTATGTTGTCTCTTTGATCGTCTTATCTGCAATTAAGCACTCAGAAAATATAACTGATCATGAAGAAATATTTGATTACACTTAGTTTATTAATTACCGGCTGTTATGGAGAAGAGGTCGTTAAGATTCCCGAAGATATTGCCGCTATGCAGAATGTGGCAGTCTATTCAGGTGATGCAGATCCGATCTATTCGATCACATTAGAGAAAACAGCTCTCTTTGGAGACACAGATGACCTATTCTTGCGCTCTATTGGCGGAATTACCGTTTCTGACAGTGGGGATCTTTACCTCGCCGATAGTCAGGAAGGCAGTGTGCATGTATACGATGAGTTTGGCTCTCATACATTTTCAATAGGCCGAAAAGGTGAAGGGCCGGGAGAATTTACCAGGGCAGACAGGCCACAGTTATTTAATGGAGAGTTATATGTACTTGATGTGCAGCAGCAGAGGGTTTCTGTATTTGATCCCAATAATGGCCAATTTTTGAGGAACATTTCGATGGGTGGCGGCAGTCAGGATATAAGCGGTTTCCCTGTAAATTTTGAAGCCATATCAGAAAATCGATTCCTGGCATTCTATAACAGCATGCAGCAAGATGGTGAACGTTTTTTGCGAAAAGAGGTTCTCAGGGTGCTGGATGAAGATGGAAAAGAGATAGCTTCTGATTTCATAGAATTTGAAGCCGGAGAGATGTTCATGATTCGTGGTGAAAATTCTATTCAGATCATGTCCTTACCGTTCATGCGAGATACGCACTCCGAGATAAATTCTAATGAACAAATTGTTTGGGGATACTCTGACAGAATTTTTCTGCAATTTGTCTCGCTCGATGGAGAGTACATTCGTTCTGTTTACCATTCCAAAGAAAATCCTCCTTTAGATCGTGCTGCAATGTTGAGCCGGTATGAAGATCCTGCTGTAAGAGAATCAATTCGATCACTTGACATCCCAGAGACCCGTCCTGCCTTTCAATACTTTCGCATTGATGATGAAAACCGAATTTGGATTTCACTCAATACAGAAGACGAAGATGAAAATGAAATTTGGGTGTTGGATCCAGATGGAGAAAAACTGGCTCAATTTACACGTCCGTCTGTTAACAGACTTCTATTGGTGAAAGACAGTTATGCCTATTTTCATGAAGAAAATGAGGACGGGCTTCAGGAAGTGGTGAAGTACAGGGTTGAGATAAATTAACGGGTGCTAATTAACATGAGTTCGAAATAAAAATGAACAATATGACTGAACCCGTCATATTGAGCGCAATTCCGAGGGTGCTTTTTCCGAGGAATGAAGTCGAAATATGAGTTTTCGACTTCGTCCCTCCTGAAAAGCGTCGGGACTGCGCTCTAACTGACGATTCT
>JAFIES010000091.1 GCA_020832415.1 Balneolaceae bacterium
GAATGGAGTTTTTTGACGGCCGCATCAACCACCTCGAGCCCCAGGTTTTGTTGTATGAGCCGCTTGAGGATGGCAGCTTCGAATTTTTAGGAGTGGAGTATATTATTCCGTTTGCCATTCATTCCGCCGATTCTGATCCGCCGATGATACTTGGGCAGCATTTCCATCAGAATCCTGTACAGGAAATCTGGGCACTGCACGTGTGGACGGAAAAGGATAATCCCACAGGTATATTTTCTGACTGGAATCCGAATGTATCCTGCCAGTTTTCGGACGATTAATTCTTTGAATTGAGCTGAATCAAGAGAAAAAGGCAGATTTGATGAATACAGTTCATCTTTCTGCCTTTTTATTATCAGAGCATTTGTTTGCCGGCCGTTCTATTTTATTGAAGTAATTCGCCATCTTTTCTTGCCTGTTGAATAACGTTACCTGATGTAATTGCATAAAAAGGAGTAATCGGATAGCCGGTTTTTCTGAGTGCTCGTGCCGTCCATGTATTCGAAGTTTTGGGGACAAAGTATAATCCGCGTGCTTCGAAAAAGGTGCTGTTTCTGTACAATCCTTCAGATGCGAAACGCGGCATACCCTCATCATCAAGCCGAAAACGATCGCTGATGAATTCGGCCAGTTTTTCTGCCCCATCTACCGTTATTTGAACTTTCACTATGCTGCTTCTGCTAAAATAGTTTTCAACTGCCATATCAATACCAACCACATGGATCACACTTCGGGTAGGTAAAAGTGCGGCACGCATCATCAGGCCAAAACCCGCCTCTGAATCTGTATAATATCGATTATCACCCCAGCCAAATTTAAGCAGTTCAGCCTGCGGCATTCTCTCATGTTTTGGCAGAAAGGGTTCAATCTGCTCTTTTTCTATCGCAATACCAACGTGCCACCCGTGGCTGATAATGTAAACCGGAATGGGCCGCAACTCATCATCATCCGGGTAGAGATCTTTCACAGGCCCAAGGCATCCGGTAAGACACATCAAAAAAATAAGCGGCAGCGTGGTAAAACCGGCTGCTTTTTTATTAATAACGGGATATGGTTTAGTTTTTTTCATAGCTCGCAATTGTTAAACATACCGCAAACTGAAAGTAATGTTTTTATGAAGAAGCTCGAAAGTGTATTGCTGCTTTTGTACTTTGGCTCAATCCTAAATTACATGTAAACCTGTAAAATGGCACAATCAAAAAGTTTAACCTACACGTCATATCTCAAAGTAAAAGAGCTGCTCGATTTGCAGCAACCGGAATCGAAACCGACCGAACACGATGAAATGCTCTTTATCATAATTCATCAGGTGTATGAGTTGTGGTTTAAACAGATTTTGCATGAGTTCTATAAACTCCGCCGTGACCTTGAAAAAAATAACAGCTGGGCTGCTGCTAAAACGATGCGGCGGGTATTAACCATCATGAAAACTATGGTTTCGCAAATTGATATACTGGAAACCATGACTCCACTCGAGTTCAACAGTTTTCGTGGTTTTTTGCAGAGTGCCAGTGGATTTCAATCCGTACAGTTTCGGGAGATGGAAATTTTGTGCGGAATGCGTTCGAAACACATTATTGATGTACACAAAGAACAGCCCGGGTTACAACAGAATCTGCTGAACCGTGAAAAGGAGTTAACCCTCTGGGAAAGCTTTTGCACATTCCTCAAAAACCGGGGGTACAATATCAATATACCCGAAAGGGTAAATGAGCAGGGTTTGGTTCATGAACCGTCTGAACACAACCAGAATATTTTAGTTGAAATCATGAAAAATGACCCCGAAGCTGCACATCTTTGCGAACTTTTTGTAGATTACGATGAAGGCTTGATGGAATGGCGCTACCGGCATGTAAAAATGGTAGAACGTACCATTGGCACTAAAAAAGGTACCGGCGGATCAGATGGATCTGCATATCTGCATAAAACACTAAACTTTCCTATATTTCCTGATCTTTGGGCAATCAGAACAAAATTTTAAACACTATGTACTCAAGAACTGCACTCAGTACGCTATTACTATTATTCTTTATTCTGTTTTCATGTGACAGCTCAACCTCTATAGATAATGGAGATAATAATAATGGCCCCGACCCTACAGATCCAACAGAACGTGAATGGCAGCTGGTGTGGTCCGATGAGTTTGATGATGATGAGCTGGATATGAGCAAATGGAGTTATCAAATTGGCACCGGTGCAAGTGAAGGGTTAACCGGTTGGGGTAACAATGAGTTGCAATATTACACAGATCGTGAAGAAAATGTATTTATTGAAGATGGCAAACTCCATATTGTAGCCCATCGGGAAGATTATAATGGTATGCGGTACACATCGGGACGGTTGCGAACCATGAATAAGGGCGACTGGAAATATGGCAGAATTGAAGTTCGTGCTAAATCGCCCAAAGGGCAGGGAATATGGCCGGCAATCTGGATGCTGCCCACTTATAATGCTTATGGAGGCTGGCCAAAAAGCGGTGAGATCGACATTATGGAACTTGTAGGCCACGAACCGGAAACAATTCACGGTACTGTACATTTCGGCCCTGATTGGCCACATAATAGAAATATTGGAACCGATGTCTCTTTAGATGAGGGTACTTTTGCAGATGATTTTTATACCTTTTCCATTGAATGGAAACAAAATGAAATCAAATGGTTTCTGGATGATGAGCACTTTTTCACCGTCACTCCTTCTGATCTGAGCCCCGATAATTATCCGTTCAATGAAGATTTTCATCTGTTGATCAATCTTGCAGTTGGCGGATTCTGGCCCGGAAATCCTGATCAAACCACAGAGTTTCCGCAATCGTTTATCATTGATTATGTAAGGGTCTATCAATACCTCTGATTACTGCTCTCGGGTAACCTTTTTGGCCGTTTTTACCAACTCTTTAAACAGGTTTCGCTGCCGGGATATCTGTATCAGGTATTCGGGATGCCACTGAACTCCGATCACAAAATCGTAACCGGTATGTTCAATCCCCTGTATAATCTCTGAATGTAACTCTCTGGCCACAGGCTTTATCCCTTCTCCCGGGCTGTTGATTGCCTGATTGTGCAGTGCATTTACATTGCAAATATTTGTGCCTAAAATTCTCTCGAGACACGAACCCTTTTCAAGTGTAATTCTTTTCTTCGGAAAAATGGTAGCCACCTGCGGCTCCTCAGTATAGTAACCGCTTATATCCTGATGCAGATTTCCGCTGAAGTGCACATTCATCAATTGCATACCTCTGCATATTCCCAGAACAGGTTTACCCGATTCAATCGCTTTTTCGAGCAGTGACAACTCCAGTTTATCACGTTCCAGATCAATCGGAGCACTTTTTGTAGCCCTGAAATATCTTGCAATCCAGTAAACCGGGAAAAAGAGAATGGATAACAACCACTCAAAAACCGTTCGTTTGTCTTTGATTAATACGGACTTTTCCTGCCTTTCCTGGCCATATTTTTCAGGTTCAACATCAGCCCCGCCGCCCAAAATCAATCCATCCAGATGATCTGTTTTTGCATTGTTTCCGGGTGTTATTCGTACCGGTTTTCCCCCTGCCAGGCGCACCGATAATGCTGTAAAAAACCAGGCCGCACCTCCCCCTTCGTCCGGACCTGTTACACCGATGATTGGTTTTCGTTTACCCATAGCTTATCACCCATCTTTCCATCAATCCTACCCATTTTGCCTCAAAACCAAGAATAGATTGAGATTCAAGTTCTATGTATTTACTGCTCAGCTCTTTTAGTGCACTGCTGTCATCAGCAAGTTTCTCTACCAAAATCCACCGGTTCCATTCGCTTGCAAGCGACCAGCTTTCAACTTCCAGTGAGCAGTTTGGCAACCTGTAATGCCACGTCGGGCGAGCGGATGTCAGGGATTCATCGAGAAACCTTTTGGTGTACTCCTCATCGAGATGCATAAACAGAGGCAGCAGATCAAGAGGACGATTCCTTGAGTTGCCAAAAGCGAAATAATCTTTGATAAATCGCCTTAAATCAGGCTGATAATCTTCATTCAAAATCAGCTTAACATACTCCTTTTCATACTCATTAATGTATGGAGTGAGGCGCCTGCTGATATCAATCGATGCATCTTTACGAACCCATGCATCGAGCAATACGTAGGCTCTTAAATGATTCAACAGGCTTTCTACCTTTTCACTGATGATTTCCGGGTTGATGTGGAGGCCAAATGCATAGAAGAACGAACTTTTTGTGCCTTGTGCCTTTTTCTCCCGAAGATAATTAATCAATTTTTCCAGATGATGCATCCTGGAAAGCGGTACGGGTGGAGTAACTATTTCAAACGGTACCACCGAAGATGCCATCTCCATTAAAGATTTCTCGATAGATTTTTTATCCTCAAATGATTCAATATCGAGCCCGATTTTTTTCAAAATAGGTTCATACTTTTTATCCCTCAGCAGCTGCGCATCCAGTTCAACACTGAAATCTCCGAAATCCGTGTTTTTGATTTTGTACTCATAGGATGATATCTGCTCAATTACACCTCCATAGAGTTCTGAAATAATTGAAGCTGAATCATTCAAAGAAAGGCCGGTAAATTCAAATTCATACCCTGCTGTACGCTCCTCACCCGAACTATTGGTTGTTACAGGCGGTAAACTGAATGACTCCTTATTCAATGAATTTAAATTTTTTGTTGATTCACCCTAATCTCATAGTCTGTCATATGTAATGCTTATTCAAAACGGATTATCAATGGGAATTCATCTTCAATAACAGGCTTATCTCTCAAGAATAACAATTCATAGAGCTCTCCGGTTCTCCAGGTCTCCACAAATTCATCGTATGTTGGCGATAATGGATTTCCACTCTGTCCGCCGGG
>JAFIES010000104.1 GCA_020832415.1 Balneolaceae bacterium
CTATAAGAAATTGAGATTGGATTTTTGATTGTTCCGGCAAAATCACCCAAACCGGAGCCAAGAATTACCACGGAATTAACAGAGGCAGGAAAACCCTGTTTTGTTACATAGGTTTTAATATCGGTTATATAATCAGGTAGAGACATAATCAGATATTTTTTACAGTATATCCTGATTTGTTATCAAAATCAGTCAGTTTAAACATTGGAAAGTCGGTTTCATGGTAAGCTAAAATTATATAATCATTGTCATGCGCAAATTTCTTCAAATCATCGCGCGCTTGCATGCTCTGCTTAGGCATAAAATCATATTTAGCTGCAAAGTTTCGATTAATTGAAATTCGTCTGCCAATCACATCTCCGGCCATCAGGCATCGAAGATTACCATTATCAAAATAGATGGCCTGATGAAATTCTGTATGACCTCCTATAGTTTTGGTCGAAACATTATTTATCGGAGTGTCTTCATCAGAAAGAAACTGTATGTTGGCCATAGAGTCAATAAAGTGGAAAAAATCACGATTCGACTCCGATTCCTTATCAATTAAGGTATGCTGCTTCTTCCATCCGCCCTCTGAAACCCAAATTGTAGCATCAGGAAATGTTAATTCCCAGTATCCATTTTCACGATTTGCGAGGCCGCCCATGTGGTCAAAATGAAGGTGACTGATAAAAATATCTGATATTTCGTAATCGGACACACCGTTATCAGCAAGATTCTCCAGAATGGTTTCTATGGTTGTATCTCCTCCAAAAAGATCGCCAATCCCTGCATCGAAAAGGATGTTTTGATCATCTGATTTGATTAAAAAAGGGTTAATCGAAAGTTTAAGAGCCCCTTTTGCAGGCGGTTCGTTCCTGTCAATACGATTGAATTTTTTGTCAATGGCCACAGAAAACGTTCCTTCGTAGAGAGGCACAACAGTAGAATTGCTCATAATATTTGGAAAGGCCTGTTACTTCTTATTCTCAAATTTTTCATAAGCATCGATGATGTCTCGTACTAACTTATGGCGAACCACATCTTTCTGATCCAGGTATACAAATGAGATACCCTCAATATTCTTCAGAATATTTTGAATAGATATAAGCCCTGACTGCTGTTTTTGAGGGAGATCTGTTTGTGTAACATCACCTGTAATGATTGCCCGGCTATTAAAACCAATCCGTGTAAGAAACATCTTCATTTGGGTATTGGTTGCATTTTGAGCTTCATCAAGTATTACGAACGCATTATTTAGAGTTCTTCCACGCATATAAGCAAGGGGAGCAATTTCAATTACATTCTTAGCAAGTTGAAACTCGAGTTTATCATACTCAATCATCTCTTCGAGCGCATCGTAAAGGGGGCGAAGGTATGGGTCGATCTTTTCCTTTAAATCACCCGGTAGAAATCCAAGATTTTCACCCGCCTCAACTGCAGGCCGTGCGAGTATAATCTTCTTAACTTTTCGATCTTTTAAAGCTCGGACAGCCAATGCAACAGATGTATAAGTTTTTCCCGTACCGGCCGGCCCGATAGCGAAGAGTATATCATTATTTTCTGATGCTTTAACAATTTCCCTTTGACCCGGTGTTTTAGCTGAAACAGCTTCACCGGTATGAGTATGCAGAATTATATCACCTGTATTTTGATTAAAAGCAGGCTCGTCCTTTTTCGATGGTTTCCCCTCAATTTTGTTTGCAAGGGCAAGGATAGTGGCAACATCACTTGAGTGAAGTTCTCCCTTTTTAGCTGATACTTTTATCATCTCCTGAATAACCTCTTTAATGAGTTCAACCTCATTTTCAGGCCCTAAAATTTTTACGCGGTTGCCACGAGCCGTGAGTTTTGATGCCGGAAATAATCTGTCGAGCTGTCTAAGATGTTCATCATTTAGCCCGAGTAATACTACCGGATCTACATTTTTGATGAAGATTGTTTCTTCCGATAACTGTTGTTCTGTTTCGATGGAATTAACTTTTAAATGAATTGGTATAATTTAGTCAGGCGATTTTGCCTGCTCCTGTCTTAGCTAAATGGTTTAACTCTGAGATGCGCTGAGGGATATCATCCGTTTTAAAAACGCTGCTGCCGGCAACCAGTACATCGGTACCTGATTCAGATAATTTTGCGATATTGTTTTTACTCACGCCTCCATCAATCTCAATGAGAAAGTTAAGGTTCATTTCATTTCTGATATGAGCTAATGCTTCAACTTTCTGAAAACTGGATTCAATAAATGCCTGTCCTCCAAAACCGGGATTTACACTCATTATCAGTACAAGATCAACCTCCGGTAGAATTGGGCGAAGTAATTCGATGCTTGTAGCGGGATTTACAACAACGCCCGCCATACATCCATTCATCTTGATGTTCTGAATGGTTCTGTGGAGGTGAGGGCAAGCTTCGTAATGAACTGATATCAGGTCAGCACCGGCATCGGCAAAATCCTCAATAAAATTATCGGGATTTTCAATCATCAGGTGTACATCGAGAAAAGATTCAGGGGCAGTATCCCGAACACTTTTAACGATAGCCGGTCCATAACTTATGTTAGGAACAAAATGGCCATCCATAATATCGCAGTGGATCCATTGAATGCCTGAATCTATACAAGTTTCTATTTCGATGCCAAGTTTCGAAAAGTTTGCGGCAAGAATGGAAGGGGCTAAAATAGGCAGATCAAAATTCATGCGTCAGTTTTCCTGTGATTCGTCTTCGTTTTCTGGTGGTTGATTTGTTGATGTAGTATCATCAATTATTGCGCCTTCTTCAAGCTCTTCACGTGCATCAAATCGTTCAGATACAACAAGCAGAATAGATTGCCCCTCAGTAAGTTGTTCTTCTCGAGGAGAGAAATCGATAATGGTATTGGGGGTTTGTTCTCTACTGGGCTGAAATCTGATTTCTCCCACTCGCAATCCTGCCCGAATGATAGCTTGTTGGGCTTCTGAAAGGCGCATTCCTTCTACATCAGGTACGTTAACCATTCGGGAACCTAAACCATCACTAACGGCTAAATTCACAACAGTTCCACGCGAAACGGTGTCGCCTGCAGCAACTGATTGTCGCAGAATTGTATTTCGAAATCTGGATGATTCATAACTTCTTGTACCCACAATCAACCCATGATTTTCAAGCTGGATTTCTGCATTTCGCAGTGACATATTTACTACATCCGGCACTACGGTTTGGGGGGTAACAGCTGTATTAACCGTTAAGTAAACTTTTCGATTGGGTTTAACAATTTGTTTTGGAGACGGCGCCTGGTCTATAATGTAGTTCGCAGGATATACAGAGTTTGCTCTACGTTCATGAACTTCGTGCCGCAAACCATACCGTTCGAGAAGAAATTCAGCCTCTTCTAATGATAATTTTGTTACATCAGGCACGGTAATACCTTTATTGTAATTGGTATAATGAGGCATGATGAACAGATCAAACAAGATTGCAACAGCGATAGCGGCACCCGTAACTGCTCCTGCAGCCATAAATACTTTTTTATTAAAGATTTTCCTTGTGATTGATTTCATCGTTGAGTTTATAGAGAATGTTAAAATCTGTAGTTAACAACCAAATGTCGCCCGGGCAGCATTGTTGAAGTTGCGTTGATTCGATTTTGTTTCAGCTGAACTGTAAAATACGCATCAAAAGCGGAAATAACGTGATTGGCAATTAAAAGTGATACAAAATATCCGCTTCGCCTGAAATCACTATTGAACTGACTCGCAAAATCAACGCCATCGTAAAATAGTGTACTTGCATAAGCCCCGTTTCGGTCGATTCTGTAACGTTCGTTAAATAATGCACCTGTGTGCCCAAGATTATCGTGAAAGCTATCGTAATCGCGCCATCCTGCCTGGTATTGATAGTATTTTGCAATCAGTTCGTAATATTGTTGAGAACCATAATCTGGCAGAACGTGCGAAAAATTACTGGCTGCAAGATCATCCGTGGTGATGTAAGGCGTATTTCGTTCAACATTTCTAAGAACCGTAAGATCTACTCGGTTCCAGTCTATTCCGGTATCAAAAGATGCATCAGCTCCCTGAAGCATCCGGATTAAATCATCGAGGTACGGATTATTAATTCCATGAACGTTATGATACTCTATTAACCAGTTTGAATATTGAACCACACTCCAGTTTTGATCGGCCCATCTTTCGTAATTACGCTCGCCGGCTGTACCGCGGTTTCTGTAATCAATAGCCAGGTAGATGCTGGCGGCTTCAACAGCAAGGTAGATGCCGGATCTCCACCAGTTTCTGTTCATCATCTGGCCGGTACCGGGAATGATCAGTGAGCTAAAAAACGGAACAGCAGAGCTTTCTGTAAAGGGTCTGTTATGAGAGTTTACCGAGTAGGAGAGATCCCTCATTAAAAGTGGAGTTACGACGTGAAGGTTCTGCAAACTTACATCTTCTCTGTCGATTACAACAACTGATAATCCTTCGTCTACATCAAAATCCTGTGCATAAAGAAGTACAGTAGAAAGGAACAGGGTAAAAAACAGAGCTGCCTTTTTCATAACACATCAAAATCAAAAGTTAAGCCGAAATAGAATAGCAGTTCTCTTCCATACTGAACTCGCTCAAGTCCAGATGTAGTGATGAAGTCTGATGGTAAGGTTACATCAAACCGATTTAATCCGTATGTGGAATTCACGAAAAATTTCATAGGGAAAAGATAATAACTATTAAATGAAAACCTGAGCTCTGCTCCGATACCGGTTTTTAAATTATCACCAATGTTTAACGGACCGCCCCACCCGTTTCCGGTTTCAAAAAAGATGTGAGCAAATACCTTATCCAATGTATAGGCATTAATTTGCCTGTTTATTGATGTAAATACAGGCTTCAATAACGAAGTTCTGGCAAAAAATGTACGCTGACCACCCAGCGCAAAGTAGGGATACGACATCATACCACCCAAACCTCCTGTATAATCGAGATAGAAGAAATCCTCCGGTGAGTTCAGGTAAGAGAACGCCCTTGTAGTGATTAACGCATTTACGGATGATGATACTTTAAAACCCAACCGGCTTCTCAACTCAAGTGAGTGGTTATAATCATTGGAATAGACCGGTGAGAGCACACCATCATTCACTTCAAATTCTTGTAATAGTCTTCCGGGCTGGAAACGGTATGTAAAGTTACCTTTAAGGCCTGTAGGGGCTATATCGCTGTGAATGGTTGGCAAAGTTGCATCCATAATGTAAGATGCAGAGTATGTATTGCCTCGAAAATATTCAGACGTAGATCCGGGTATAAATTCATTGAATTCTTGTGAGAAAAATCCATCGATATTCACACTATATGGCGAATATGAAGCTCCCAGCTCAACTAAACTCCACCTGTTTATTTTACTACGGAGAAACAGATTTGCTTCCCACATGTTGTAGCGTATATCGATGGAACGATCGACAGGCAGACAAGAAGTACATGGAAATTCTTCGATCGAAATACCATCCCGCACGTTTCTTTTTAAATTGTATAATTCAACGCTTATGGTTGGTGACCAACTTCGCTTCAGGAAAGGGAGCCCCCGATAATCGAAAATAAGAAAAAGATCCCGGTCCATGTTGTTGAGGCGGGTGGGAGAGAAGAAGCCTGTCAAACCGTCGGAGGGTAGTGAACCCCAACCAAGAAGTGCACCGCCAAAAATTGAGAAAGATTCGGTTACATCACGGGATTCAAAATATGCTCCCGCTTTCATATCTCTCCACAAATTCTGCCCTAAATTACCAAACCGACCTTCTGTTAGTAATCTGGAGTTGCTGCCCCTTAGTTTTGTGTAGTTATCGAACCTCACAACCGGATAGATGCTTAAACCTGTTGTAGTTTCAGTGTATGGCCTCCACGTCCATTCAGGATGCTGTTCGGTCAGTTGAATGCTTAACTGCTCCAGTCCGCTTTCAGTGGCGTTAGAATCGATATCCTGAGCTTTTGAATAGAGTTCAACTATTGTGTTTTCAGTATAGTCAGCATCCCAAAGTGAAATCTCTTTTTTTGCTCCACGATAGTTTGAATCGGATAATTTTGAAATTTTGTAGCCATCCGATTTGTACTCTGAAAAGTAGAGATAGTCATCGTTAACAAAAGGCATAAATGCCCCGCCAAGAATATCAGTGAGTTGCTTAATGGTATCCGAGTCTGGATACATTCTATAGATATTAAAAATGCCTGAGATGTCTGAAGAGAAATAGATTGCACCACTTGAAGAATTCTGCCAAATATCACGATTGTCGATGGCTGAATTTGGCAGAAGTGATTTGATTTGATTGGTATCTAAATCAAACCGGTAAATATTTCGATTTCCGGCATGGGCTTTAGAAAAGAGTATAGATTCACCGCCTGAACCCCAGACAGGTGCAAACATAGTTTCACCGGAGGTAAAATTTGTAAGGCTGGTTACAGAGTTATCATCTAAATTGATGAGTACAATATTTTGTGTGCCATCATGTAATTGAACGGCTACCAGTTTATTCTCTGACGGATGCCAGGCGGGGTCCTGAATTCGGGCACTTTCAGTAATTTTCGATTTTGATTCCCTCTCTATATGATAGAGATAAATATCCTGGTAGGTTTCTCCGTACCGATTTTTTTTCGGCCTGCTGTATGCAATTTGATCACCATCCGGAGAAAAACTAAACCGGTTACTGATAAAATCAAGTGAGGCATTTGAATTTAGACTATGTGAAACTGAATATTGTTGAACCGGATTCAGAAAGTCTGTACCGTTTGTTTCATCCACTTCGATCTCTTCGCCGTTTTTAATCAAAACGAGAGCAGTTCTGCCAAAATCCCTGTTTCTGTTTGTTAAATAAGCGAGCGTACCGTTCTTGATTTGAGGGAAAAAGTTCATAAATCCATTCTCTTCAACAGAAACAGTCTCAGTTATATTCAGGGATTCTGATTGTTCTGTATAAACATCAGTTTTCTCTGCAATCCATTCATCAAAAAGAGTTTGAGCAGGAATTCCTGTAGTTTTTTCAATAACCGTATTAAAATTACTGGTACCGGTTTCTGCGGCAGTTTGTGAAAGTTCTGCAAGTATACGTTCACCAAACCGATCAGAAAGATATTGAGTAAATCTGAAACCTTGATTGTATATAGTCTCTCTGTCCAGTGAACTTTTTGATGTAAAAGAACCCATCTCATCAAGACCGAGGTAGGTGTTTGATAAAATTCTTGTACGAAGAATCATGTCACGATGGTTATCCCAAAAATCAAAGTGGATATTTTCACGCATGAACTGAGCTGTACCTTCAGCAAACCATACAGGAATACTTACACCGGAAAATGGAAATGTGATGATTCCATTTGGGAAACCGTATAAAATATCAGGCCTTCGAACATCCTCGTAGTTTAGCCACTGAAAGTAGATGGCTGGAATTCTCTGAGAGCGCCGCATAGATGCACCAAGCTGCACCATATGAGCAAATTCATGAGTAATTACATTTTGAAGCCATTGGTGCGTTCCTCGTAAAGGGGTATCCAGGGCAGGAATCCAGATTTCAATCTTGTTGTCATAAAAAAAAGCGGCACCATTCGAATAGTCTTCCCGATCTCGTAAAATGATACTGATTTTTCGCTTGGGCCGATAATTGTATAATGAAGTAATTGGCTCATAAATATCATCCGAAATGGCAGCCACAACCTGGGCGGTTCGGCTGTTCCCTTCCTGGTAATGGATCATGAAATGTTCAGTTTCAATGGTGTACCACGATAAGTGATTGTAAGGATATTCCAGAGAGGAGGGGCTGATTTGAGCTTCGGATATATCAACTTTAAAACATAGCCCTATAGTTAGCAATAGAACAAGAACCGGACGATATGTTTGTAAAAATTTCAATTACTTAACAACTGCAATATTTATCATTTTTCGTTCAGTCTGGTTTCCGCTTTTTGCTTCAACAACAGCAAAATAGCCGCCACTTGCCCAGCTTGAGGTATCAACCCGAATTTCTTCCGGCACTACACCACGGCTTTGAAATTGGTTACTGTAAATCAACCGACCGCTCATTGTGGTTATTTTTATGCTCATTTCAGCAGGCATGCTTGTTTGAAAGCGGATATTGGTTTCATCCACTGCCGGGTTTGGCCAATTGTAGGTCTCATTTGAATTTAAAAGTGAGAAATCAATAGAAACCGGTTCACTCAAGAAGACAGAAGAGATTTTGTTATTGGTTGAATTTCCGTACGCAGAACGCCATAATACCTCGCCCATAGCTTGAAATTCCCAGATTTTAAGGTCGCCAACCGGGCTTACTGAAATCAACATATCATCAAAAATTAACGGGTTTATTGGAATGCGATTATCGCCTTCTGTACCACCGGAATATAACGGGAAACCATCCATTAGCTGCCCATCAAGATCGAATGCGTAGATATTTTTTGAAAATTGATCCATAGCAGAGATGATAACCTCCGGAGAGCTATTTCCATTGATATCGGCAATGAGAGGTGACCCGGTGAAACGATAATTCTGAGGTGGTTGAACCGGGAAACCATTCAATGAACCTCCATTTCGATTTTTTGCATGAAGTTGTCCCTCATTATCAGTGAAAACAAAATCCGGATTTGAGTCCTGATTGAGATCAACGATAGCAGGCCAGTTTATAAAACTGCGTTCGCTGATACTTACGCTATCCTGAAAATTTGATTGTTCTGTGAATATTTTTAAGGTGCCGTCAAGAAGCAGATAAATAAGAATTTCACGACCTGAAATATCAATAATTCCCGTATGTGCTCTTCTATAACTAGAGGTTTCTGCAGGCAGATTATGAGTGATGGTATTCCCATTTGAAATAATCATCAATTGATTGTTCACGATTTTTGACTGAACACCACGCACCGTCTCCGAAAATTGAGAAGGCTCATCATTTTCAATTAACTCTAAATTCTGCAGATCTGCCCTGAATCTGGTTCCGTCAATATCGAGCAGAGAGTTGTGAGATGAGCTGATGAATCCTGAATTTGGCGGAGCTGAAAACTCCCAGATTTGTTCAGCCTCATCAGTTTCGAGAGAATACATTTTTGTATCAATCAGACCTGATCGGTTCCATGGATTTTCACTTATTGTAAAAATCGATCTGTTGCTGTCGATGAAAGGTTGTTGCAATGAGTTTACTTCAGGCGCAAAAGGGTGGATCGTTTTCGAATTGAGATCGTAAAATTGGATTCCATCTTTTCCTGGTATCAGAATTAAATTATTATTTGAAAGAGAGATTGGCTGAAGGGCAAGGGGATATCTTTTTGAATAGTCGTTATCCGTTTCATTATACGTTGAGATGGTTATATCAGACCGCTCATCAAATACGGAGTAAATGTTACTAAAAGGATTAACCGGGCGAATGTTAAATGATGCATAGGGCAGATTATCTGAAAATTCATACAGTTCAAAATAGGAGGGAGCACCGGAATTACTGTTGTTATTGGGTGTAGTGTCCGGTCCAAATCGATTTTGATATAGAACAAGACTGTCGTTGGGTGTGATAACAGTAGCATTATTTCCAGACCACCAAAAGTCAAAAGCGGATCCATTGGATTCATTTTGTCCCAACCCAATTTGAGTTGGTTTGCCGATATCCTGGGCACCATCTGCTTCTACAAGCCGTACTCCGCGTCTGCTTGGAATGCTGTTAATTCCCGAGGTACCCAATTTTTGATTGATTACTGATTCATCGATGTGCCAGATCAGAATGCCACCATTCAGGTCTCTTTCAGGTGAGTCTGTATTCCCCTCATCAAAGCCACCGGGAAGAGCAAAATCGAAATTACTTACATTTGTCACTACACCGGGCTCAAGCAGTTCATCGAATCCAGTTGCTTGATTGACAAAATCTTCGTCTTGGTTAGTGAACGTTTGCACTGTTTCTGAACCATCGGGTCTTCGAATTGTAATGCTTAAACCTGCTGAATGAGGATCACGATGCCGATTTTCAATCAAAAAGTATTCACTGTTTGATATCGGCAGCTTTGCAATAGCTTGGTTTTGATGAAATGAAGATGCCGGCAGAGTAAATGAAGCCGGTATTTCACCCTGAATTTCAAACGGCTCAGCCCAGCCAAGATAGATCTTTTCCCATGCTGATAAACCGGGTGGGAAGAGGCCATTGTAAGCAAAAATTCCTGCTCCATCCATTAATCCAAATCGGCCAATACCTGATTGTCCCGTATCGGTATTAAACAGATCCGGAAGACCAAGATGGCTTGCAATTTGTGCTGTAATCATGCCATTTGAAGAGAGTGGCAGTACGAACTGCTGCCCGGTAACATCTTCACCTGCCCGGCTTAGTGTTCGTGGCAAAATCAGGGAATTTGTTACTAAGATATTGCCGTTATCAATTTGAAAGCCCGAAAAAGTTGGGTCATTCAACAAATTCTGAAGTGCATTTGTACTGAGATAAACAGATGGAATATCCTGGGGTGTTTTATCGAGACTTGTACCGGTAAGTTCAATATCTCTGCCGATACCAGCATGAAAGATTACAAATGCGGTGTTGGCAATCTGGTCAAGATTCAACTGTAAATTACCATCCTGAGAAACCAGTTCCCACACATCATGAACCAGTGTTCCCAATGGTGACAGATCCGGATCTTCGCCAATAGGAGAGTAGTGGGCCATTTCATTATCAAGACGATAAACCGTTGGTAATACTTCATAGTTTATTTGCAGGCGTCCATTTGACTGATCCTGAAAATAGTTTTTCACAAATTCCAGATGGGCTTCAAAGTATGCACGGTTATGGGGCAGGGCATCTACCGATGTTCCGGGATTTTCAAGATAAGGCAGACTGCCCGGCTCAAAGGTGCCATTTCCGGAAGTGAACCGATTTGAATCCGGTTGGAATTCTACCATTACGGCAATAATATTTAACGTACCTGAAACCGGAGAGGGGCTGTTGTGAGGTGAATTTAATGGTGCAAAAGAGTGAATTCGGTTGAAATTCTCTTGAGCAGAAACAGGATTGTATTGTAGTAAAAACAAAAAAAGCAGCGATAAAATAAACTTACCACTGCTTTTATAAAGGTTATATGTCATTAAGAAGATCTTATCTGAAGTTGATCAACACGCTTAAACGGATAGTATTAGCGAGTGGATGATCATCTTCAAGTGCATATAAGTAACTAAAATCTACACCAAAAATATTATATCTGAGGCCGGCACCAAGAGTGATAAACTCTCTGTTTCCATTTTCAGGGTGCTCAAAGTAATAACCAGTACGAAGTGCAAAAAGATTATCGTACCAGTACTCAAGGCCGAAACCAAACATTAGCTGCTGTGCAAGACTTACACTTACAGTTTCATTTCCGTTAAAACGGTCGAATGATCCCCATGAATTGAAGAGTGCTTCAAAAACTCCCATCGTTTCGTATTCGGGGCTGTCTGGGTCTGAACCAATACGCTCGTTACGTGCCATGATTTTTGAAATATCATTGGCAAATGTTAATCGATTCAGTCCATTTCCATCAAGGTCCATTGTGTACGCCCAGCCTGCTCTCAGCATTGTTGGCAGAGGATCTTTTTGGGCGTTATCAGTATACTGGATGCCCGGGCCAATGTTTGAAAGGTTTATACCTGCGTTAAAGTTGGCTTGTCTGTTCGCAACTGTAAATGGATTTGATTTGTAAAGAGCTGAAAGATCTAAGGCAATACTTGATCCGGGATTGATTTCCTGACCGCTCACACTTCCATCAGCAAGAGAACTGTAGATGTAGCGTAGACCTGTTCCAACGGCAAAATTATCTGATATTCTGAATCCATAGGAGAGGCCTGCAGAAATTTCGAAACTGTTAAACCGCCCGAGTTCCAGACCTGTTTCGTCAGTACGTGTTTGTTCCCCAAGATTCAGAAAAGTGATGTGCCCACCAATTGTTCCAATTCCTTCCACGTAATAAGTGCCCACCAGGTAATCATAAAAAAGATCTGCATTGAAAGCAGGAAGCCAGTTTGCATGGGTTAAGCTAATTTGGCTTTGGTTTTGAAAAGCAAGACCGGCTGGATTCCAAAAAATAGCGGATGCATTATCTGCTATAGCCACGCCCGTGTTTCCCATTCCTGTAGCTCGGGAGTCTGGCTCTATTTGCAGAAATGGTACAGCTGTTATACCAACCTGAGCTTGAATGGCACCGAATGGAATAAATGCAGCAACGAGTAGAGTGATAAATAATTTTCTCATAATAGATAACTGAATTATTGGGGGAACGGAGATTAAATATAGTAAAAAACTAAGTTTTAGCCGTTATTATTGTTCTGCATTTTAAAAATCTAATAGTTATAAACGGATAGATATTACGCAAAGTCTTTCCGTTGGAGATTAGATAATTGTAAAATGAAAAACCGTAGCTTTGAATCTATAGGCTATACTTCTTTTGAATAGGTAAACGTTCGAAAATGATTGATTATATCAATGTGTAACTGTTATCGGACATGATACATCTGCCTGTTTTAAAAATCAAGATTATTGATTTATTGATTCATTCAAAATCACAACATCTCGATAACCAGTGCTGAGGCTCCACCGCCTCCATTGCAGATACCTGCACATCCGAGTGAGCCACCTGTTTTCTTTAATGCATTTAACAGAGTAACGACGATTCTTGCTCCTGAACATCCAATTGGGTGGCCTATACTTACAGCACCACCGTGAATATTCACTTTGTCGGGATCCAGTTCAAGCATTTGATTATTGATGAGGGATACCACTGAAAAAGCTTCATTGATTTCAAACAGATCTACATCTTTTCTATTGATACCGGCTCGTTTAAGTGCAATTGGAATGGCATCAGCTGGTGCGGTTGTAAACCACTCCGGAGCTTTTGCTGCGCTTGCATGGCTCATAATCTTTGCAACAGGAGTGAGATTGAGCTTTTTTGCTTTCTCTTCACTCATCAATAAGACAGCGGCAGCGCCATCATTTATGCTGCTGGCATTAGCTGCAGTAATGGTACCATCTTTAGCAAAAACCGGCCTTAGTAGAGGGATCTTGTCAAAATTCACCTTGCCAAGTTCTTCATCCATTTCAACCATTGTGGCATCGCCTTTTCTGCCTGTAACTTTTACAGGTACAATTTCATTTTTGAACCAACCCTTTTCATGAGCTTCAATGGCTCGTTTGTACGATTCTATTGCAAACTCATCCTGCTGCTCCCGGCTGATGTTACACTCTTTTGCACAAAGTTCACCTGCATTGCCCATGTGGAAATTGTTATAGACATCCCAAAGGCCATCGTGTATAATGCCATCGATTACTTCGGAGTTGCCAAGTTTTGAGCCAAATCGATGCTTTTTCAAATAGTATGGCACATTACTCATGCTCTCCATTCCACCTGCAATCATTATATCATTGTAGCCAAGCGCTATTTGGTCAGCTGCTATCATTATTGCTTTTGTGCCGGATGCACATACTTTATTAATGGTAGTGGCAGGTATTTTATCCGGTAAACCTGCTTTTATGGCCGCTTGCCTTGCCGGTGCCTGGCCAATACCTGCATTTAACACATTCCCCATCACCACTTCATCAACTTGATCGGGGTTTAGCCCCGATTTTTTGATGAGCTCGAACATCACAACAGATCCCAGTTCGGGTGCTGTAAATGAGGAAAGGCTCCCGCCAAATGAACCGATTGGAGTTCGTTTTGCTTCTACGATTACTACATTTCTCATAATGATTATAGTTTATTTATCGAATGCTTGCTCAAGATCTTCAAGTAGATCATCTACATCTTCAATACCTACAGAAAGTCGAATTAACGTATCTTTCAGGCCTGCTTTTTCCCGAACCTCTTTTGGTATGGAGCCGTGAGTCATCGAGGCAGGGTGACTTATCAGTGATTCAACACCACCAAGACTTTCAGCTAGGGCAAAGATCTTTGTTTTCTGCATAAATAGTGAAGCATCTTCAAATGTTGAATCCTTTAGTTCAAACGAAAGCATTGCACCAAAATCACTCATTTGATCGGCGGCAAGTTCATGATGCAGGTGTGATAATAACCCGGGGTAATGCACACAACCTACAGATTCGTGTGTATTAAGATGCTTCGCAATAATTTTTGCATTATATACGGATCGTTCAACCCGAACAGAAAGAGTTTTTATACCACGCAGCAACAAGTAGCAATCCATTGGCCCGGGAACGGCACCGGTTGTTTTTACCTGGAATCGAATTTTTTCCATGAAATCTGCGTCAGAAGAGGCAACTGCTCCACCTATCACATCAGAATGGCCTCCAAGATATTTTGTAGTAGAGTGCATAACGGTATCTGCACCAAGTAACAGAGGTTGCTGTAAATAAGGAGTTGCAAAAGTATTGTCAACCACACTAAGCGCTCCGGCCTGTTTTGCGATCTCTGCTACTTTTTTGATATCAATAATTCGCAGAAGGGGATTGGTTGGTGTTTCAATCCACATCAATTTGGTTGAAGGTTTCACGCTTTTTTCTACCTCTTCGATATTGCTCATATCAACAAAGGAGAATTCTATTCCATATTTTTCGAAAACCTGTGTAAATAATCTGTATGATCCGCCGTAAAGATCATTCGTGGAGATTACATGATCTCCGGGTTTCAGGGTTTTCATAATGGCATCTATTGCACCTACTCCACTTGAAAAGCATGCACATTGATCTGCCTCTTCAAGCCCTGCAATAAGTTTTTCAAGAGCAGTTCTTGTTGGGTTGCCCACTCTTGCATAGTCATAACCCTGATGCTGATTTGGTGCAGCCTGAACATACGTTGATGTGAAGTAGACCGGCGGCATTACAGCACCGGTTAATTCATCGGGTTTCTGGCCAGCGTGTATGGTTTTTGTGTTAAATTTCATAAGAGACTAAAAGTTTATGGATCGTTCGATGGCGTCAGCTTCTTCATCCATTCCAAGAAATCTGTAAACTTCCTGCAAGTTTAGAAGATAGTCCATATTGTCCGGGTTCATTTCAGTAAGGCGCTCCCACGATGGAAGTGAGTGTTCAAGGAAAGCAATAAAACGCTCTTCAAGCATCTCTTGTTCACTTTCTTCAATAGGAAGTTCGTCTGCAAGAGTACCAAGTAACTGGGCTGAATTTTTATAGAACGCAGCGATTCTCAAAGTACTCTCTTCATTTACCGGTGCCTGTGATGAGAGTGAGGTGAAAAGTTCATGAGATTCATCAAGATAGGAGATAATCCTGTTTAACTGTTGCGACAAATTTGTCTGATCAGGGTCGGTTTGTAGGAGTAATTCGCTCTCTTTTTTTACCAAAAAATAGGTTTCGGTTGCCAGTGATTCCTGATAGAAAAATCGTGCAGGATACGACTCTGAGAGCTCTCTCAGCATTGCAATGGTATCTTCGTGTTGTTCATTGATAATCATTGCGTTAATGAGGCCATTTCGATAATGGTCATTATCGGGGTATGCCTCAGAAAGCTGGTGATACATAACAACAGCTTCCTGTAGATTTCCGGATTCCAGATTTAAATAGGCAATTTTTTCATCAATTTTTGCAGGGTTTGCATCCGTATTCTCTTTTGCTATTTCAAGTGTTTCTATAGCATCATGAAGATTTCCGATTCTGTAAAGGGTAGTTGCTTTCAGTGTGTAAGACTGAAGTGAATCGGGGATAAGTGTAATTGCATTATCAAAATGGGCAACTATTGCATTGGAATTTTGCAAATTGGTGTCGGATTGTTCCTGCAGTAATCTCACACCGGTACTGTGCTCTTTATTCCAGGCACTTTTTATTATTGAATCTATTTCGGGATTATTTCTTTGTGAAAGATCTTTCAGATTTCTGTACAAAGAAATACGCTGTTCAGGTGAGCTATAGCTTGCTGCATAACTGGTAAGTAAGCGGGCTTTCTCAATCCGAAGTTCTTCATTTTCGGGTGATTCTGCGATTTTATTATCTATTTCCCGCAGTTGCTGTTCGTATGAAAGTTCAGGAGTTGATTGAGGTTGTGAAGTCACAATGGGCTCTGTAGAAGAGCATGATATGGCAAAAAAAATCCCGAAGGCAAGTGCAAGACTTGCCATTCGGGTTGATAAATAGGTCATATAAATAGTTTATAAAAGATTAGTCATCAAATCCGGCTCGGCGCATGGCTTCTTCGGCTTCTGCTTCCATTCCAAGAGTTACATAAACCTGATAGAGTGACTGCCAATTCTCCGGATTGTCAGGATTGATTTCTGCAGCTCTTTCGTAATACACAAGTGCTTCCCTCAGGTTCTCACGGGCACGCTCATCATAATCCTGTGCTTCCTGATTATCTGTTGTATTATTTCTTCTGTCGAACAGATTTGCTGCACGGTTTTGGTAGATAATTCCAAGAATGAAATGGGCGGATTCACTATCCGGTTCAAGTTCGGTAACCATTCTCATTTCACGAACAGAAATCTGCGTTAGTTCATCAATCTCAGCTTCCATTTCATCAATTCGTCTGTCGAGTTGCTCAATTTCTGCCTGAGTTTGATCAAGCTCTTCACCACGCTGATTACGTGCAGCTTGTCTCAGGTCGAATTGACGCTCATAGAGCTGAGCTACTTCAGCTGTAATTCCGTCAACAGTTTGATAAATTTGTGTACCGAGTACACGGCGGTATGTTGGATTTTCAGGATCGTTGGCAATTAAGTCTTCAACAAGAGCGATAGCTCTTTCCTGATCTCCTGCCTGGATATAGGCATCTGCCATAAACTGTACAAATACAGATTCGTCCGGATAAATCTCAAGTGCCTCTTCTGATGTTCTGATAGCATCATCAAATCTTTCCTGGAAAAGATATAAACTTGCCAGATATTCAAAATCATCAACTTCTGGAGGGTTTAATAAGCTCATTGCTTTTTCATAAGAGCTGATAGCATCATCCACTTCTTCGAGCTGGAAATAAGTTGATGACATTACCTGAAAAGTCATAGCACTATCTGGATTGATAGTTGCAGCATTGTGAAAATGAGCTAAAGAAACTCTTAGTGGATCTGGAGTAGCATTAAATAAACTATCGTCTGTTTGAAAGTTTACACCGGCATTGTACTCATCTGCCCAGTAAACAACTATCGCATCGTTGAGTTCTTCATATTCGTCTGGAGTTTCTTCCATGCCTTCCATCAAGCCCCGTGATGTCATGAATGATTCCCTTGCTCTTTCGTAATAAGAGCGTCTTTCGGCTGGATCTTCAAGTGATTCAGCCTGAGCAGCCAGAACTATACCTCTGTAGTAATGCGCAACGTGATTTGCTTCATTTTCTGCAATTGCTTCATCAACCGTGGCTAGAGCAGTTTCATAATCTCCCGTAAAAATGCTTAGTTGTACTTCATTTACAAATGGATCGGTCGTTTCACATGCCCAAAAAAGACCGGCTAAAGCAATGATTAAAAGAAATGGTTTGTAGCTTTTCATATTTGTAAGTATATCGTTCATTTAGAATTTTGTTAATCACAATAAAGTAACCATATATAGGAGATTCCGCAATATCTGCATTGAATCATATGGAAATTTGAAGTGATTGTTTTACTTTCCTGATCATTCATAAACGTTTTAAAACTCATTTGTTTCCAATCATTTAAAAAAAGTATGAAGAAAATTGTTGAAACCACGAAAGCCCCATCAGCAATAGGACCCTATAGCCAGGCTGTAATTCATAATAACCTGGTATACTGTTCCGGCCAGATAGCTCTTATCCCTGAAAGCATGACTATTGTACCCGGTGGAATAGAAGAACAAACTAAGCAGGTGATGATAAATCTGGATGCAGTTTTAAAAGCTGCCGGTACAGGTTTTCAAAATGTTTTGAAGTGCTCAATTTTTCTCGATTCAATGGATGATTTTCCCATTGTGAATGAGATTTATGGCAGTTACTTCAGCGATAATCCGCCGGCAAGAGAAACTGTGGCTGTACAGACTCTTCCGAAAAATGTACTTGTGGAAATCAGTTGTATTGCTCACATCTGATAATTACTGAATGGTAAACGATCTGACTGTTCGGTTTCCGGCACGATCAAGTATCTCGGTTTCTATTTGATGAGATGCTGCCGGCCTGAATGATGGATTATAAAATATGAGGAAGTTTTTTTCCGGATCATATTCTATGATACCGCGCATTCCATTTACTGTAAATGTGGACTCTCTGTAATTTATTCCGGTTTCTCTGTCCCGAACCGGCAAAATTACAACATGATTGCCGGCAAGATTTCTCTCAATTCGTGGTTGTCCCACCCAGGGTGGAGTATTATCACCTTTAATGATTAAACTGCTTATTTCTCTCATAGAGCCCCTGATCACTCCTCGACTATTCACTGAATTCAGATAAAAATGTCGGTCTCTGTGGCGATCTACCGAATAGAGTCCCAGGCGTTCATTTGAAGCCATATATTCAGGTAATATATAGTTGAACTGAATCCTCTCAGAAAGCGGTAATCTGTCGGGATCAAAATTAAAATGAACAGTATTGCCGGTTTTTACTATATCCATCCTCAATCGAAGGGTATCATGGAGAGCATTTTCCGGGAAATTTATCCACATGGAGTTGTCAGGGCTTTTAAAGATTGTCCGTCGGCCGGGTATCAAAACTTTTTCAAAGCTATGAATGGAATCATTTTTATAAAATCGTTCATCTCTGGTGAATGGAATCACATCTTCATCAGATGAGACGAGTAACATACGGTTTGCATCAAGCTTAATGTTGTTCCATCGGCTTGCCTGAGATAGTGAAGAACTTGGCTCGGGGTAAGTGGGTATGTATGTAATCTGTTCTCTTGGTGCGTTGCCGTTACGCTTTATGTGTATTGTAAGATTAGCAATACTTCTGTTTCCATTGGCATCAGCTGCAATTATTCTGATGGGGTAAGTACCATCATCAAAATCAATCAACCCAAGTGAATTGTTTGTTTGATACATGGGGAGTTTATTTCCATGAACTTTATAAAGCCGCTGAAACCCTCGTCTTGTTTCGGCAAGAATAGGATAGGATCGATCAAGGAACATGTGATTAGCATGTGCAGAAGGAAAGTAATCTGCCCGGGAGTGAAAAAGGGTGTCTGCTTCATGCATCATTGTTAATGTATGCACAGCATAAACATTGGGTGTATTGTTAGCCCTGTCATGAACATTTACAGATAACCCTATCGGTCCATTGACGGTAATTTCACCAAAATTGTACCTGTTGCCGGAGCCTGATCCATTAACAACCCGGTAATCTTTAAACCTCAGCGTTTCATCATCCAGGTACTCAATGCCAAGCTGCCTGAAAACAGGAGGGATATTGTCATGCACAGTTAGATTAGTGAGAAGAGGGTTAAATGGTTTAAATTCGGGCGTGCGTAATTCGAAATGTAAATGGGGAGGGCCAATTCCCGTAGAACCACTAAACCCAATTACATCTCCCTGCTTGTATGTAATTCCTTCATCAAGAATAATTTCATCCAGATCGGCTGAATAATCAATAAATCTTATAGAGTCTGCAAATGCCTGGAGATTTGGTTCAAAACGGTTGAGGTGAGCGTACACCGAATAGCTGTCGTCAAAATGTTTCATATAAATCACATTGCCATAGCCAAACGGGCTCATACCGATTCTGTAAATCACGCCATCCCTTGTGGCAAAAACTTTATATCCTTCCTGCCCCCATGTTCTTATATCGAGACCGGCATGCAGGTGTGCAGAGCGTGTTTCTGCAAAAGTAGATGACAACTGCCTGCTGGCATCTGTTGGCCAGAGATATGAAACTGAATCCGCAAGGAAGGATAGAGATTGAGCTGAAACTTTCTGCGTTTGAATTGAGAGCATTGAGAAAACACACAGCAACCCAAGAATTAATCTACGCTTGAACATGAACAGTGAGTGATGATAAGTTATTACCGATTTGGGCATCAATTTTGTCTCCGTGATGTATTTGGCTCACGCCTTCAGGGGTGCCGGTAAATATCAGATCACCGGGATATAGTGTGAAACGGTGGCTGAGGTAAGATATGATTTCATTCACCGTAAAAATCATATTTGATGTGTTGCCAAGTTGTCTCAATTCACTATTTACATGTACTGAGATATCAAGGTTTTGCAGATCAATTGAATTGTCAGCAGGTACAAAATTACCGATGGGTGCAAATGTGTCAAAGCCTTTGGCAAACGTCCAGGGTAAACCATTTCTCTTTGCATCAGACTGTACATCTCTTGCAGTTACGTCAATCCCAACAGCAATTGCCTTTACGGCATCAGTTGCATCTTCTTTTGATATATTGTGGCACTCTTTACCAATTAGCAGTACAAGTTCAACTTCATGATGAACATTTGTGGATTCTTCGGGAAGTTTTATGATGCCATTATTAAATACAATACTGCTTCTTGGTTTTAAGAAAACTACCGGTGAGTCAGTAGGAATACTCTTCATCTCTTTGATATGCTCAGCATAGTTACGCCCTATGCAGTAGATGGATCCGAAATTCAGGAGTGGAAATTCTGGGATTATAAAATTCATAAACCCAAAATAAAAAAACCCCGAGTAACAGTGTTACCGGGGATTTATAAAAAGCGTAAATATTTTTTTAAGCTGGGTCTACGGAAACGTACTTACGACCGCCGCTTCTTGTACGGAATGCAACTGTTCCATCAGATAGTGCGAAAAGAGTATCGTCACCGCCTCTTCCAACATTTTCACCCGGATGAAACTTAGTGCCACGCTGCCGCACGATAATATTTCCAGCGCGTACAACCTGACCGCCATATTTCTTTACACCCAGTCTTTTTGATTCTGAGTCTCTTCCGTTTCTTGTAGAACCTTGTCCTTTCTTATGTGCCATTTGCTTACCTCGTTTTTAAGCTATTTTCTCAATTTTGAGCTGAGTAATTGCCTGCCTGTGGCCATTTTTTACTCTGTAGCCTTTTCTTCGCTTTTTCTTAAAAACGATTACTTTATCAGCCTTAATGTGATCCACTACAGAAGCTTCAACTTTGGCGCCCTTTACGGTAGGCTTTCCGATTTTTACTTTACCTTTGTCATCTTTTACAAGCAGAACATCTTCAATCGTAACTTTATCATCTTCTGATGAAAGTCTGTTTACAAAAACCGTTTGATCTTCTGCAACCTTGTATTGATGCCCGCCAATTTTAACGATAGCGTACATGTCTGTAAATTTTCTGGTGATTAAAATTTTTGATAGACTCCAAAGATAAGATATTTTGTTTTAAATTAAAACGAATGAAAATCAAAATTTTAGAGTACCGATCATCTTTATGCGAATTGCTTAAATATGCTTTCCTAAAGATGAATGTTGATGTATTTTAAAGCAAAAAAATGACTATGAGTAAATTACCTGACCTTCATAAACAAGCTTTCAAATATAAAAATACCAAGAAACTCCAACACGATGGGGGCAGAGCCTGGATAAAAGATTCGCAACTGTTCGAATCCAGAAAGGGTGCCAATGGAAAGCTTATTACGGTAAAGAAAGAGTCGTAAAACCGAACTATTCAATTCATCCTCCCGAAATGCTTTCCGGTTATACTTAGCTGGCAAGCTTTTTAGGCATGGTTTTGTGAATACCGCTACGGTTCATGTGCCCAATGTATTTGCCAATAATTCTTACCTCCTCAAACACATCCGGCTCAATGATAATATCATCATACTCTTTATTTGCCGGCTCAAGACGTAACCCATTTCTGTCGTGATAGATTCGTTTCAGGCTTGTTTCACCATTGTACAGTACGGCACCGATATCGCCATCATTAACGTCGCTGTCCATTAGTAGTACAAAGTCACCATCGTAGATTCCAGCATCTTTCATACTCATACCCGAAACTCTGAGAGCAAACATACTATCGAGATTTGGGAAAAGAGTTTCAAGAGTAATTCGCCCCAGGTCAGCTTCTACAGCTTCTTGCAGATAACCGGCTGCAATCAATCCTCTCACGGGAATACCGGTACTCTTTTTCAGCCCGAGATTTTCTTCATAATCGGGATGAATGTCGTATTCATCTTCATCAGTTCGCACGAGAACACCTTTCTTTAGCAGCGCCTGAATATTCTGAGTTACACTATTGGGTGATTTGTAGTTAAATGCATCTGCAATTTCGCGATAGGTAGGCCATACATCGTACTCTTTTTTGTAGTCTACAATGTAATCGAAAAACTCTTTCTGTTTTCTTGTAAGTTGAGCGTTATCCATAGATCTTTGGTTTATGTATAATATATGTGCAATAAACGAAGAACTTTCCATAAATACAACGCAATGTTTAAGAGTAATTTTAAGATTAACATCTTTCTTGTTTGTGCATCAATGCTATTGGTTACAGGAGCATGTGGCAGTAACGAACATATGATTGGGCCATTCAATACATCAGATGATGATTTAAGCATATTAGCAGAATCTATTACAGAAAGAGATATTGATCAGCTTTGGATTCTCAAAGATCATACTGATTCAGTGATATCAAACCTCGCCTGGAAAGCTCTTGCAATAGCAGAAATTGATGATCTTTCAGAAATCATCGACTATGCCATTGAACAGGATAATCCTGCTGCATGGATCGTTTTATCACATCAGGATATATCAGATCAACAGTTAAATCAGATAACTGATCTGTTTATTGATGGCGATCTATCGCCGAATAATGTCTGCAGATTCTTTGTCACATCAGGGAATGAATCTGTTTTGCGAAAACTGGCAGAACGGAAAGATCTTTTGGAGAATCATGCAAATTGTTCGCAAGCGGCCGGTGCAATACTTTCCAGAGTTGAGCCGGATACTGAAACGATAGATACCATTGCAGGAGTTATCATTTCAAGCGAGAATGATGAAACCATCACAAATTTGTTGTACGGTTTTTGGCGATCTGCGTATGAAATACCTGAGTACGGTTCAACGGCGGAAAAAATGTTCATCGAAATGGTATACAGCCGAACTAACATGGAGCCGGAACGTATCGATGAGTACTTAATCTCTTTGACAGGTACAGCCGGTTTTAACTCGGTGATGCATAGAAGAAGTGAAGAACAGTTGACCAGCAATGTTCAATTTGCATTGGCCACGGCTTTTGCCTTGAGTAATTTTGAGAGTAATCAGCTCAACAGTAATCACCTCATTCAGCTGCTCAATCATCCGAACCCGATTGTTTCAGCTCAGGCACTCGAATCTTTAAAAGAGATTGAAGGTTTGGAAAATGAATTTCTGCTACAATTACAGAATGAAATCATCCATTTTCCGGATAATCCACAGGTGACCATCACTTATCTGGAGTTGTTGTCTGAAAACGGTGTAGAATTTTCTTCGGAAAAAGAATTGATTGAAAGAGTTGATTCGGAGAATCCTTATCTGAAAAACAGAATACTACCGCTTCTCAGACAGTTGTTGCCTGATGAAGAGTATTACAATGTAGTGGCCTTAAATATGCTTGGTGAAGGTATCGAATCTATGCACGCTACGATTGCAGTTGCGCAGATTGCAAATGAACTTGAGGATCCGGGTCAATTGGCACCTTATTTTAACGAGATTTTAAATGATGCCATACGAGATTTGAACCGCAGCATTATTTCTGTAGCTGAACCGCTTCTTACAAACCCGAAATTTTATACCCCGGCTGATGGTGATCAGCTCATCAAGGCATACCACCTGGCTGCAGAAAATTATGAGCAAAACATTTCTCAAATTCTGGCCAATTCTATGGAAGAAAATGGAATATCCACTGATGAAATAAACAGGGAGTTACAATCCAAGCCGATGCGAACTCCTGATTGGCAAAGGCTAAATGAACTTGGTTCAGCCCCGGAATGGGTTCTCGAAACTACTCAGGGTACCATTATCATCAGGCTTGAGCCAACGGATGCCCCATTCACGGTATCATCAATTGATTATCTGACAACTTCCGGGTTTTACGATGATGTGGTTTTTCACCGGGTAGTGCCAAATTTTGTTATTCAGGGCGGGGATTTTGACCGGCGTGATGGATTTGGAGGACCTGAATACCGCATCCCGACAGAACCATCCTTCGACACATTTTCGCGAGGTAAAGTGGGAATGGCCAGTTCAGGTCCCGATACGGAGGGAAGCCAGTTTTTCATCACACATACATGGACACCCCATCTCGACGGACTCTACACCATTTTTGGCGAAGTAATTGATGGGATGGATGTAGTAGACAGAATCCAGGTAGGAGACAAGATTATTCAGGCACGTATTGTAGAAAAATGACAGAAGACCTTAATTAGTTAATATTTTGATGTCAATTCCAAAAATCTTCATTCGAAATTCGGTGTTCATCATTCATAATTCATCATTCATCACTCATTTCCTTTCGGTGTAAATGCCTGAATTCCTGTAATCTCACGGCCAAGAATCAACCCATGAATATCGTAGGTACCTTCGTAGGTATTAACCGATTCGAGGTTTACTACGTGATGAATTACCCGATACTCACCTGAAATTCCATTACCACCGTGCATATCTCGGGAGACGCGGGCAATATTGAGTGCTTTACCCACATTATGGCGTTTGGCCAGGGAGACCATGGAAGAGTGGAGGCGTCCGTCGTCTTTTAGTTTACCCAGGCGCCAGGCCAGCATCTGCATCGAGGTGATGTCGGTAAGCATATCAGCGAGTTTGGTTTGCGGAAGCTGGTTGGCAGCAAGTGGTTTGCCGAACTGCTTGCGGTCGAGAACGTATTGCCGTGCTTTTTGGTAACAAAATTCAGCAGCTCCCACTACGCCCCAGGCAATTCCGTAACGTGCACTATTCAGGCACATAAACGGCCCCTTTAGCCCACGGATATCGGGGAACACATTTTCATCGGGCACAAACACATCTTCAAAAACCATCTCGCCGGTGGAGGATGCCCGCAGGCTCATTTTATGTTTGGTTTCAGGAGTGGAGTAGCCCTTCATACCCCGATCTACAAGAAAACCCCTGATTACAGATTCATCATTTTTTGACTCTTTGGCTTTTGCCCATACCACTCCAACATCCGAAATCGGGGAGTTGGTAATCCACATTTTAGCCCCGTTCAGTATCCAGCCGCCATCGGTTTTAACCGCCGTTGTTGTCATGGAGCCGGGATCTGATCCGTGGTCGGGTTCAGTAAGCCCGAAACAGCCGATGATCTCTCCGGAAGCAAGGCGAGGCAGGTATTTCCGTTTTTGAGCCTCGGTACCGAAAACAGAAATGGGGTACATAACCAGAGACGATTGTACCGACATAAACGACCGGTACCCCGAATCCACCCGCTCCACTTCACGGGCAACGAGCCCGTAGGCTGTTTGGCTGGCACCAACCCCGCCATATTCAGGATCTATCGTGGCACCCAAAAGTCCCAGGTCGCCCATCTCTTTGGCTATGGAGAGGTCAAAAACCTCGTCCTGGTTGCCTTCCAGTGCGCGTGGTTCCAGCCGTGTTTGAGCATATTCACGAGCGGTTTCCATGATCATTTTGTCATCTTCGGTCAGTTCCGATTCAAACAGGTAGGCGTCGTCTATGTTAAATCTGTTTTTCGACATGGTAGCAAATGGCAGGGTTTATTTCAGATGATGGTTTTGGTTTTCTGAAAGGTAAAGAATTCCGATTCGCGTTTCATTCTTAAAATAAAATTATATCAACTTAGTGAATGCTACTTGAAACAATATTTGAGTGCCACCTGATATTAATAGGAATAAATTTTCAGTTACCTTTTTAAGGATTTCTGATGCATGTTGTTCAGAATTTTGAAAAGCGTTTTTTTTTTTTGTAAAGTACACAAGAACTTACAAATAAATTATTAAAGAACAGGAGAAAGCTATGTATCATATAATTATTTTCTTCTTTGCGATATTCTCAAATATTTTTATGTATTCATCAAAGTTTGATGAAATTAAATCTGAAATAAATAATGATTTAAAGAAGTAACTCTTTATAAGAAAGGACAAAAGCATGAATAAATTCATTATAGTTGCGCAACTTGTTTTATTATTATCAACAATAACAGGAGATGAAAAGTCACCGTTAATTCAAGAAAATATCATTCAAAAAGAGTCTTTTTTTGTTTCTATCCCACAAGACGTTTCTGAACGTATAATTGTAGAAGAACTTACACCTGTAAACACAAAAAATATTTCACAGGAGCATAATATTTATCACTCATATTTAGTGGCAGCAAATTCCGAATACCTTACAATAAATGATCCTGTTAATAAAAATTTTACCCAGTTTGACAGTGAATTGAGACTGGTGAGAACTTTTGGATCAGAAGGCAACGGTCCGGGAGAATTCAGATATCCTATGAGTATTACCACTGATGCTGAGGGTAATTTTTGGTTTTTAGATGATGGACTTAAGAAAGTAACGGTTAGATCAAGTAATGGTACCTTGATAAAAGAGTTCAAAACTCCTTCTGGTTTACTTTTGCACCGTCTAAGCTTTCTTGGATCAGGTAATTTTGTTCTATTCTCTCTGTTTTCTCAAGAATCGTTACATATAATTGATGATAACGGAAACGTACGCTCAGCTTTTTTAAATGTAAGTGATTTGACTGGTGTAAAGAGAGGTTTTCTTCTGGGTGGGAGCATAGCTTCAGGAGATGATATAATTTATTATGCCGGTATTAAAAATGACCTTTTAAAAGCTTTTACATCAGAAGGAGAGTTGCTTTATTCACGCGATATTATAGCCCCTCTTGAACTTGATCTTTTTAATATGGAACCTCATGAACTGCGAACCAGAAATGGTACCACAAAAACTATGACTGTTCATGGTGATATACTTATACTCATTCATATAGGGATGGAAGATGAAGAATACACTCGACGTTATCTGGATATCTATGATCGAAATACTGGAAATTATTTAAAAACATACCTTACGTCTCATCCGGTAGATGCAATTTCTATTCAAAATAATTCTGAACCTCGATTGATTGTGCTTGGACATGATCCAGTTAGTTCTGATATAATGCTGTCAACTTATGATTTACCTTTTTAGTATTGTAGGTTGAACATGGTAAGTACTTCGAATCAATTTCAAAGTTACCCTTCAAAAATCCAACCGTTACCGGCTAAGTTTTGTTCAGCCTTTTCAAACAGGTAGGCGTCGTCTGTGTTAAATCTGTTTTTTGACATGGCGGCAAATGGCAGGGTTTATTTCAGATGATGGTTTTGTTCTTCTTAACGGTAAAGAATTCCGATTCGCGTTTCATTGAAATTATAAGAAATGTTATAACAGATTGAACTTCACAGAGAGATAGGGAAAAACAGGCGCCTGGTCAACCCGCTGGAGTGAGCGGAAATCAAAACTGAAGATGTTGTTTCGGTTGTAGGTGTTTATTACCCCGATTTCTGCTTCAAGAGTTTGCCTTTGTGCTAATCGGAACGTACGGTCGAGGGAAACATCGAGCCGGTGGTAGGTTGGCAGGCGTTCACTATAAGGGCGGGTAAAGAGGATTCGGGCAGTTCCCGGATCGGTTTGGGGTTCTTCATCCGGTATTCGCAGAGACATATCAAAACCAAATATGCGGGTGTAAGGCATGCCGGTGCCGAACTCCCAGCGTGCATTTGCTGTAAACCCGGCAAAACTGTAGCTCAGGATTGTGTTTAATTTATGGCGCTGATCGTGAGCTGGATTGTACTCAAAAACGGGTTCTTCAATCCAGGCACCCAGATCGCCTGTTACGGCTTCGTACTCAACCTTCGACCACCCATAGCCGATGCTTGCAAACCACCGGCGGTGATTGTATTGCATACGCAAATCAAACCCGTGGGTAAAACCGTCGGCCATAGCCGTTTCAATTTCCAGCCGGGCTTCCGGTGTCCATTTCGAAACGGGAATGTTCCGGTGCAGCTTGATGAATCCCTCCAGATTGGCCGTAAATCGCGAACCGATTCGTTGTTGATATGCAATAATGCCATGAATGGCTGAGGGAAGCGGATCACCCGTTTGAATGGGCTGAAGTGCGGTAAAGACGGTTCCGATATCGCGTTCGTCGGTGATGCCCGAAAGTAGCTGCACATAGTTACCGGCAGCCAGGCTTATCTGCTGCCTGTCTGTACCATCGGGCTGGTAGGATGCCCTGAAACGGGGTTCGAATGTAAAAGGAGTATCAAGGGTTAACTGGGTGGCAATACCGGGCTGCAGGGTTAACCTGCGGCCTAATTCAAATTCGCTGCTTATATAAAGATGTGCGATGGGGATTACCCGGCTAAAGGATTCAAGATTCATAAATTGTTCCTGAAGCTCCGTATCGTACGAACGGAAATTGGTACCAAATCCAAAGTTTATCGGGTGGTTGAAAATATCATACCTGAGTGCCACATCGAAATAGATCTGGCTGATGGCCGAGAACCGTTCATTGGTTCCGTTGGTCCCCTCAGAATTGCGGTAGCGGGTATAGCCTGCAGTAACTTCAACCGGATGATTAAAGCGTTCATCAAAACCAAGACAGCGGCCTCCGATTACGGTGTTTGTCCAGGTGTGCAGAATGTTGCGGTAGGGCACAATTTCGCCCTGGTCGAAAGTTCGCATTGCAGTGATGTTGCACGATATATTATCCCCGAGAATTGAATAGCGTGCCATAAGGTCGCTGAAATTTATGGGAACATCATCGCCGGTAATTATGGGGCCGAAATCTTCAATGGTTGATTTTCGACCCATCAGCAAAAACGACTGGCGGTCTGTTTCGAGCGGACCTTCGGCATGAAGCGAAAAAAGATACGGGCTGGCAGCAGCAGACGACCTGAATTCTCTCATATTGCCTGGCCTGAGGCTCACATCAATTACGGCTGAAGTGGCCCCGGTAAATTCTGCACCGAAACCGCCGGCATACATATCTACGCTTTGAACAATTTCATCGGGGAAAGCCGAAAACAGGTTGGATATATGGAAAGGTTTTATGATGGGCAGATTATCAACCAGGATGAGGTTTTGATCGGGTGTGCCACCCCTGATAAAAAGATCGCCTCCGCGGTCGCCGCTGGTAATGACTCCCGGCACGGTTTGCAGGTAGGAGACCAGATCGCCGCCAACACCGGGCGTAGGGATGCGTGATATATCCGTGCTTGTAATGCGCCTCACACCTACCTCGCCGGTAGTAATGTATCGCGTCCGTTCAACGGTCAACTCATCGAATTCCTCTACATCCGCTGAAAGAGTGGCCCGGATTACTTTACGTTCGCCTGGTTCGGTGATGATCTGCTGCCGGTGTGGCGCGAAACCTACAAAGGTAATTCTCAGCTCAAATTCCCTGCCCGGTTCCACATTGCGTATTTCGCAAAGGCCGTCAAGATCGGTAACGCAATAGGAGAGGGGCATCCCGTCTGCCTCTGTGCCGGGCTCGTACAGCAGCACATTGGCGCCGGCCATCGGGTTACCATCTTCGGCAGAAATGGCAAGCACCCGCAGCAGCGAACTTTCCTGGGCCTGTACCAAAGCAGCCCCGGTTAAAAAGCAGGTCATTGCGAAACACAGGGTAAGCGGAATTTTCCGGAATGGAAACCATTCTGATAATAAGCCTTTATGGATGGTAACGGTAAAAGTATTTTTCATTACAGTATGATTTAATCACAATGCGGCGGGCATTGGGGAGTCATATCTATGGGAACGGCAAGTGTATCGCGGTAGTGCGAGCCAAAGCGGATGGTACTGTCTATAATGTCAAAGTCTTCATCAAACAGCTTTTCATAAAAACCGGGGGCATAATGAGTGTAACTTATATAGACATTTCCACTGAGTATTTTACTGCAATGATCACCAAGGTAAAAAAAAGGTGAAACAAATTGCAGTTTTTCATTCAAAGTAAATGTATAGTTAACTTGGTGATCCGGATGATTTACGCCCGTTCGTAACACTTGTGGAGGCCCCCATCCATCAAATTCACCTAAGCCTCTACCAACTCTTAATACGATGGTGCCTCCGTTTAGCGGCCCGAATTCAATATCTATCGGGTTATAACAGTTTTGGTTGGGGGGAGTAACCAAAGGCTCCGGGTATGTGGTGGTGACCGTATAAGCTTCAACTTCCGCGCCATCAGAGCGCTCAAC
>JAFIES010000119.1 GCA_020832415.1 Balneolaceae bacterium
CTCCAATCTTTGTTTTATCTATTATTCATTGTGAGCAGAAAGGTGCCATATTGATTATCTATTTAAAATGAAAAACCATCAAATAAAATCATAAATTATTTTTTAAAAAAATGAGCCTTCCGGCACAACAGGTTCAATATCGATACACCATACCATGAAAAAAATTCTGCTTCTTCAAACCGGCGGTACCATTGCCATGCATTTCGATGCATCCGGTGTACAGCTTCAAACCGACAAATGGCTCAATGTGCTCTATAAAGAGATACCTGAACTGCGGCAAATTGCAGATATAGAAGTTGAAAATGTATTTTTTGAAGACAGCTCTGATATCAATCAAACCCACTGGAAAAAACTTGCCGAACTTATTTTTGAGCGCCACAACAGGTTTGACGGAATTGTAGTACTGCACGGTACCGACACCATGGGTTATACTGCATCGGCACTCTCTTTTGTACTCCAAAATCTTTCACTGCCGATTATTTTTACGGGCAGTCAGGTGCCAATGAGCAATATTCGCAGTGATGCCCGCCGAAATCTGGTGAATGCGGTTGAACTGGCTACACATCCGATTTTTGAAACTGCTATCTGTTTTAATGATCATCTGTTTCGGGGCAATCGCAGCACAAAAATGAGTATTGGTGATTTTGATGCCTTTGCCTCACCAAACTTCCCGGCTCTTGCCGAGATCGGTATTAAGATCAAATTTTCAGATGATGTAAGAACGGATCAACAAAAAAAACCAACATGTTCTCCGCTATTTGATGATGCCATACATGTAATTAAAGTATTCCCGAATTTAAATCCTGAAATGCTCGATTGTATGGATTTGACACGAACAAAAGCTGTGATTTTTGAAGCGTTTGGGATTGGTAACGTGCCAATCAAAGGGCGATACAGTCTTTTACCATTTGTTGAAAAATGCAGAGAACATCTTTGCCATGTGATTGTGAACTCTCAGGCTCCATACGACTCTGTGGATCTGGCTCAATACTCAAGCGGGCAGGAATTGAAGAAACTTGGAGCTCTGAGCGCGGGTGATATGACGATGGAAGCAACCATCACAAAAACCATGTACCTGCTTGGGCATAATTTTGATGAAGAGACTTTCAGAAATCTTTTCCTGAAAAATATTGCAGGGGAGCGATTTAATACTAACTGAAAATTAAAAAAGGCAGACTTAACGCCTGCCCTTTTGTTCTATTTCTGTTGAAGAGTACTATCTATAAACCAACTGCAGACGCTGCATTCACTCTTCCATGCCCATAGAATGGGCTTCGTCCATTACCATCAATCTTATCAACTGACTGCTCCAGTGCTCGAGAGAGTTGAGCAGGATTGATATCTGGCTGATCAGCCTTAATCAAAGCTGCTACTCCGGCTGCATGTGGAGATGCCATGCTGGTACCGGACAAACCAACAACAAAAAAACCGGTTTGGCACTGAGGTATTTGCAAACTAAATGTCGTACAACCCGCCCATACTGGTGCCGCAAAACCACCGGGTGCTGAGGCATTAATTGCACTTCCATAGTTAGAATATGTCGCAAAAGCGTCTACATTCTCCCATGGGCCATTTACACTGGCTGCTGCCACAGGACCGGTTGCCGATACACAAAATACACCCGGTGCATCACAGTAGGAGGCGAATAAGCTCGGTGCACGGAAGTCACCACCTTCGACCGGAACAATATTTCGGTTCAAATCAACAGATGAATTACCTGAAGCAACAATAATTAGTGAACCTTGCTGTCTTGCATAATTGGTCACGTTATTAATTATCGAAACAAACCCCGGATTTGCACTCTTCAGAAATAGACCTCCAAGGCTCATGTTTATTATGTGAGCGCCGTTGTCAGCTGCATGCAACATTCCTGCAAGGACTGCTCCTGATGGACAACTTCCGAAAACATCACAAACTTTCACACCCATAAGAGTTGTTTTTGAGGTCACACCGGCGGCGGCTAGCGCATTACTGCTAACTGTTGCTGCTACGTGAGTCCCGTGATAATTCAGATCTGCTATAGGGTGGGCACCCGGAAAGAAAGCTTGAACAAGTGCATCGTCTCCCGGAATAAAAGATACGGATCGATCCAGATCAACCAGTCCCACAAGATCAGGATAGGTGTAATCAATACCCGTATCCAGAATGGCAACCGTTACATCAGCAGACCCTGTTTTACCAGCACTCCAGGCCTGTGGTGCTGAGATTGCATTAAGATGCCACTGGCGGGCAAAGAAAGCTGCCCCTCCCGGATTGTCGTTCATAACCGCTCCTTCAGCAGCAAACGACTCAGAAGGCTCTGCAAGCAGTTTGGATTCCAGCTGAACCATCACTTCTGGTTCCATTTGTTGCACCCCTTTTGTACCAACAAGAATTTCCGCTTTATCTGCAGTTAGACCTGCGATTAGAGCAACACCGGCTCCCTCGTGTGAGAACAGCACTTCGCCACCAAGATTACGTACAACAGATTCGAGGTTTCTGCGAATGAAATTCGAATTTGCAGCAAGTAGATAATTTCCTGTTAGTTCATATTCATCAGAAACTTCAATTAACATTCCCCCCGAATCTACATCTTCTACCAAAAGGCTGCTTTCCGATAGCTTTTCGCCACCTGTTAATGAGGAATCACAAGAAGTAAAAGAAATCAAAGCTAAAAACAGTAAAATGCCGGCTAAGTAAGTTGAATAATTATTTGTCATATAGGTAATTTTCAAGTTATTGATTTATGCATATACAGTTAAAAAAACTCCACAAATTAACTTCTAATTTCTCAATAAAAAAAATTAATTCTATGCAAAAATTTCATCTTCATGACTTACAACGAATTACAATTCTGATGTTTGCGATGAACTTGAAACAAACACCTGAAATATTTATCAATCCCAATAAATTATCATTGTGCACTTCTTAAAGAAATTACAATATCAGGGGATTGTTGATATTAATTCTGATCTGGTAAAAGAGATGCTGCTTCCGCAATTCTATTTGCTTACACAGTAAATTGTAAACTTGAAGTTTAATTCTTTAATTATGAATAATCTTGTCAATAAAAGAACCTGATTGCCCCCTGTAAATTAACCAACCTGCCATGCTATTTGTTTTTGATGTAGAAACAATTCCTGATTTTGAATTTATCCGAACCGTTTTATCGGATACTGAAAGCAGTGATGATGATCTGCTGGAAATTGCAAGTGAAGAACTTGCCCGAAATGCCTCCGGTTTTTTACCTCCCATGTATCATAAAATGATCTCATGGGTGGGCTTGTGGGTTGAAAACAGCGGCAAGCCGGTTCAGAAAGTTGCCTGGAGCGGTGATGATGAAAAACAAGGGCTTACCAAACTGTTTGATGCCCTGCACACTTATAAAGATTTTGGGCTGATTCATCACAACGGACGTGGTTTCGATCTGCCGCTTCTCACCTATCGAGCCATGAAAAACAATCTGCAGATGCCGCTTCGCCTTAATCATTACGACATCCGTTACCGGTTCAGCAAGGTGAATATCGACTTGATGGATGAGTTCAGTAACTACGGGGCAAGTTCCTATCCCAAGCTGAAACATCTTGGAATGCTAATTGACGTTCCTTTCAAACAGACCGCTGAGGGCAATGCTGTTTTAGAGATGTACCGCGATGGGAAGTTAAATGAGATTGAACACTACTGCTACGAAGATGTAATGGCTACCTACATCGTTTGGCTGAAGATGAAATACACGGTTGGCGATATTACAGATGATATCTACAAAAACCTGAATGAACGTGCAGTTAACAAGCTGAAAGAGATTCAATCCTCTTCTTCATAGCTTAATATGAATGGTTTAATTTTTTCAATTCTTAAAGTCAGTCATTGAATTTAATTTCAGACAAATGTATCTTAATATATAATTAAGAGATTTGAAAAGAACTATCCACATATCACTAGCCATCCTGATGCTGCTGTCTGTAACAGAGATCAGCAAAGTAATGATGCTTGGTTATGTGCTGGTAACTGATTTTCAAAAAGCATCTCACTTCTGTACGTGTATTGATTGCTGCTCATCCACTCCTCAAAATGAAGAAGCTAACATGTGTGTGATCGATTTTGGTGATCATTCGCAGCAACAATCAGATCAAAAAGAGTCTCATAAAGAGAAACCTGCAGTTTGTAGTTGCAGTGCGGATACAGCTTCTCAGTCGCCCATTGCGATGATCAATACACTGGATAAAGATGCAATGCTGAATCCGTCTGACAATCTGCTTCCAAATCAAAAAAGTAAGCCTCTGTTCTTGAATCTTGAACAAGTTCAGGAGCCGGATTTGGATGATATTTTCCACCCTCCAAAAGCATAGATCATCATTTCTCACCCCGTTGCTGCCGGAAACTTTGCAGCATAACTATTTTCAAAAATTTTTAAACAGATGAACTATGTCAATTTTCCAAAAAATTGCCATCAGTGCCATATTATATCTGCTTGGCATGGCAATAGTACAAACTGCGTCTGCATATAATGCTGATGCAAACACCACTACAGAAATCCGTGGATTAATTCTTTCGGATGATACAAATGAACCGATTATTGGAGCACACGTTCGGTTGCAGAACTTTAACCTGGTAACCACAACGGATGAGTCCGGCGAATTTTTCTTCGTGATTGATTCGGAAGAAACTCGCTTCTCATTACGGATTACTCACATTGGCTACAGGCCTGAATACAGATCTGTTCAAATCCCCGATTTTTATGATGATCCGGTGATCAGGCTCATTCCGGTTTCGGAAATGATGAGTCCGCTCACGGTAATATCAAACCGTCCTCTAAACTCTCCTTCTTCACAAATGGACGCTATTCAGGGTACTTTTTTGCCTGTTGATTCCGGTGCTTTTTTGAAGAACGCCGGGAATGCATCCGGTATTCGCAGAGGTGGATTTGGGATCGATCCTGTTATTCGAGGATTGAGCGGCAGCCGCCTGAATATCCGCGTTGATGGATTGGCCACTACTGCGGCGGCCTGTCCCAACCGTATGGATCCTCCCACTTCGCACATTCGGCTATCCGATATTGAACGGGTCGAGATTCACCGCGGCCCCCATGCGTTGCAATACGGCCCCTCTTTCGGTGGTACTGTAAACTTCATTCGGCAGCAACCGGAAGAGTACACCTCATTTGGTTTTAATGGTGATTTCAGAGCCGGGATTGAAACCAATACGGGCCATCAAAAAACGGACATGAGAATTATGGGTGGCACTTCAAAATGGGATTTTATGGTTACCGGTGGGTATTCATCTACAGACGATTACACAAGCGGAGGCGGTGAATCTGTTAAGGCGGGTTTCAACTCGTTTGATATCGGAGCCGAGCTTGGATACAGATTAACGGATTCACAGCGCATCCATGGCGGATGGTCTCAGTCCATCATCAGAGATGCAGATTTTCCTGCACTCGGTATGGATATGGCGATGGATGATACTTATAAAGCGAAAGCAGGATATAAATGGACCCCGTTAAATCCAGTTTCAATACGTTCGGTTGAAGTGAACGGCTACTGGAGCCTGGTTGATCATGAGATGAACAATCATAACAGGCCCGATATGTTCGCTATGAGAGATGCAGTTGCACTCGCTGAAACTGAAACATACGGTGTACATTCGAAAGTCAACGGATTACTCAATTCCGGTACCTGGACAGTCGCAGCAGGCCTCGATCACCA
>JAFIES010000133.1 GCA_020832415.1 Balneolaceae bacterium
ACCGGATACCAAAAGTGCGATAACCAGTCTCGGCAAAAATTTCAGGAAGAGTTCGAATTCAGCCAAAAAAGAGTCGGCCAGAACTTCGAGCATAGAAACAGAAGAATTGGTGTAATCTGAAACAGACATTTTATTTGCAAGATTGTAAGCCTTGCATAAAAATCCTAATCAGATTTTTAACCATCACTACACATTAACAGGCTGTAATCTCTTTTCAATCAGGTCTCTACGGGGCTCCAGCCAGGGTGGCAGAAAGAGCTTTTTGCCCATCTCTTCTTCGCTTTCTGCAACCGACTTATAGCCGGGACCATCCGTAGCAATTTCAAACAAAACACCGCCGGGAGTCTGGAAATAGACCGACATAAATACGTGCCTGTCGATGAGTTGTGTGGGAGACAATCCCATATCAATAACTTTCTGGCGCATCTCTTTCAGATCGTCTTCATCCTTTGCACGAAATGCAATGTGGTGCACATAGCCCGTTCCGCTGGTTCCGGTTTTTGGTTCTTCTGCTTTTTCAATGATGATTGAATGCCCCAGATTGCTTTCTGTGGTTAACAAGATCTCATGATCATTCTCTTCAGTTTGTTGGAAACCCATTACTTCCCGGAGAATGTCAACAGTTTCACTAAACCGGGTTAGTTGCAGATTTGAGCCCCAAAATCCTCTGATGGAAAACTCAGCCGGAACAGTACTTCCGTCCCACGCAGGTATCGCTTCCGATTTTTTGTCCTCAATCAGCTCGAGTTTCAGTCCATCCGGATCGTAAAATGGCAACACCTTTTTTCCAAAACGGTTGATGGGTGAATCGAACCGAACATCTTTTCCTGCAAACCGATCGATCCAAAAGTCGCATGAGCCTTCCGGAACAGTGAATGATACAGTACTTACCCTGCCGGTACCCGGTTTTGCCGGCATTGCCATAGACCAGGGGAAAAAAGTAATACTCGACCCGGGTTGACCCTCGCCATTCGCATAAAATAAGTGATAGGTTCCCGGATCGTCCTGATTTACGGTTTTAAGCACCATTCGCAGCCCCAGGGTTTTTACATAAAAATCTGCATTCACCTGCGGGTCGCCGGATATAATGGATATATGATGAATTCCTTTGTCTTTCATTTTCTTCAATTTAATTTAATTAGTTTAATGTTAAACTATTTTAAACAACGAATCATTTCCGATTGATTCTGATCTAACCTCATTTACTCTATATCCCAATAATAAGTTCTGTGGGTTTTGTGATGATAGCACCCAAGTGCCTCAAGGCTGCGCTGCATCAGCCAGTTTTTTTCGCTTACCCAGGTGCCTTCAAGATATTCAAGTGTGGGTGCAGCCTCTTTTGTCATCTGGATACCACGGACAAAGGTCAATGCTTCCAGGCCGAGTTTACGATATTTAGGCAGCGTACCATATACAGTGGTACGAAGATGTTTTGCCCGTTTTTTGAATCGCAGCACTTTTGGCAAATGCCACCATCTCAGTTTCCCTCCTGTTTCAGCTGAGATTTCATTCAGATCGGGTACGCAGACAATAAAGGATGCCGGTTCATCACCCACAAAGGCAATCAGTACACTTTCTGGAATCATTATCGGTTTTAGCTGCTTTACCATCTCCTGCACATCTTCCCTGCTCAGCTCGGTAAATTCGTGTTCCCGCTCTTCAATGTCCTGCTTTCGCCATGCCTCGTTATAAATCCCCCTGATAAATTCACCATCTCTTTCGAGGTTATTCATATCAATGGGGCGCAGTGTAACATCCGGCCGGCTCTCAATTCTGTCGGTAATGCGAACCAGGCGTTCGGGCAGGGGCATATCAAACTCACGCTTATAGCTCCAGTGATCATCCAGTTTAACTGCACCGGTTTTTTCAAAAAGTTCTCTGTAGTATGGTGCATGGTAATGCATACCGTAGATTGGTGGTTCATCGTAGTTTTCAACCAGAAGTCCCCAATAGTTCATATTCTCGCCGAAGTTTACCGGTCCCCGAAACTTTTTATACCCTCTTTTTTTGTGCCACGCTTTTGCGAATTCAATCATGGCGTTGGCCACATTTTGATCATTTATAAGTTCTGTAAAACCAAATCCACCCATTGGTGGATCAAAAACGGCATCGCGTGCAGAGTGGTTCATCAATGCAAAACGGCCCACCGGAGAGTTATCTTCATACATCAGATAACGTTCGCATTCGCCTTGTTCAAAAAGCGGATTTTTTTGGGGATCAAAAATATTTTCGATTTCAAATTGAAGAGGTGGAATCCAATTGGGAAAATCTTTGTAGAGCTCCGCCGGAAATTCGTGAAACTTCGATATCTGTTTTCGGTTCTCTACCTTTTCGAATCTGAATGCCATGGATACTATCAGGCTACTTGTTATTTTTTATTACTGATAAGACCACTTTTGCACGGATGCAATTTTTAAAATTTTAATCCGCAAAGATCTTATCATTACGCTATCAAACTGAAAGTACAAGCCACCTGCGTTTGGTACAAACTAAATTCACTCTACTTGAATTCTGACGAAGAGACAAAAGACACATCAGGCAAAAGAAAGTGGATTGCACTGCTTTTGTTATTTAGCTGTATTGCAGCCATTGTGTTGCTCTGGAATGCTGAGCCCGTGGATCATAAACGCCTTACTGACTCCGCCCAGATAGATTCACTAATTACACTTGTTTTGCAGGATTACAGAATTCCGGATTCACAGGTTCGGGTTCAAACCGTTCAGATTGACTCCGTTTTTTCGAGAAATGTGTACAATGTGCGAGTACCATCCCAATTTTCTAAAACCTCCTTTCATCTGAGTTTACATGAACACGCCTGGCCATTTTCCATTCAGACTGCCGGCACGGTTCAGTTTCCGGAAAGAAATCTGCGCATCCATCTGTTATACAATGATAAAGTGATGCGTTCTGTACATCTGAGTACGGATACACGGTTGAATCTCACAGCAGATTAGCCCCGCAAGACCAGCCAACTTTATGAGGCTATTAAGTGTTGGTTTAACTAATTTAGAAATACACAATTCAACAAGATTTACTCTCGGCTATGAAATGGATTGAGCCTCAAAAATATCTTAAAAAACTTCAGTTAACTGAATATCCTCAGCCCGATCTGATTCGACTGAAATATCCTGTGTTGATGTGCCATGGATATGGCGGATTTTCTATGCTTGTAAGTCCCTCGCCGCTTCACAACTCCTGCATGCGATTACGCGGGTACGGAATTGAGGCTTTTGCTCCGAATATTGTACCCTACGCAACCATCGAAATACGGGCGCAGCAGTGGGCTGATGTAATTAAACAGCTTCAAAAAAATTATGGTTATGAAAAACTGAATGTAGTTGCCCACAGTATGGGCGGGCTCGATATGCGCTATGCCATTTCGAAGCTGGGAATTGCCGATTCGGTTTCTTCACTTACAACGATAGCTGCACCACACCGGGGTACCAGCCTTGCAGAACTTGTTCTCACTGCACCTGATACCATCAAAGAGAAACTGGCTGAATTGGTTGACTGGTTTGGTGAGAGTATGTTTCCATCACAAAAAAGTGATGCTGTTGCCGCTGTTGAACAGCTTACAAGGGAGTATGTAAATAATGAATTCAACCCAAATGTACCTGATGTAGAAGGGTTGCCTTACTTTTCATACAGTGCTGCTGTGGGTAAGGGTACCAAGCATCCGCTCAACACAATTTACAGAGTTCAAAATCAGTTGATCTATCAGCAGGAAGGTGAAAACGACTCGTTTGTAACGGTAGATAGTGCAAAATGGGGGAAACACCTCAGGACTCTGGATATCAGCCATTTAGAACAGATCGAAATTCAGGTAAGCAAAGAGCGTAAGCCCAAAATTGAAAAATTCTGGAAGGATTTGGCTATGAACCTGAAAACCGAAGGTTTGTAATTTACAGCTCGATATCTTTCAGGTCATTCAACAGCGCGTATGATGTCAAATCATACTGAATGGGTGTAAGTGACGCAAACCCTTTTTCGATTACTGAAATATCGTTGTTGCCATCCTCATCAATCAGCTGAAATTTACCGGTCATCCAGTAGTAAGAGCGGTTGTGCGGATCTATCCTGCCTTCAAACTCTTCAATGTATCGGCTGTCTGCCTGTCTTGCCCATTTTATTCCTTTCAGTGGCCCTGAAGGTGCATTTAAATTGAGCGTTACACCTCGTGGCAGGCCATGATTCAATACATATCCAATCACTTTTCTCGCAGCATCTTGTGCGCCGGTAAGGTCGGCATCTTCATCAAAATCGGTACAGGAAACAGCAATGGATGGATAACCAAGTATGGTGCCCTCGGTAGCTGCACTTACCGTACCTGAGTATAAAATATTGATACCCGCATTACTTCCGTGGTTAATACCGCTCACTACAAGATCCGGCTTTCGGTTCAGTAGTTGATTGTGGGCCAGTTTTATCGAATCGGCCGGTGTGCCTGATACAGCCTGCCCGTTAAAGCGGTTATCAATCCGGAAAGCACGGGTTCGCAGAGGGGTTTGAATGGTGATTGCATGCCCTACAGCACTCTGCTGGCGATCCGGTGCAATGATTTCAACATCTCCAAATTCATCCGCTACTTCAGCAAGTGCTTTAATACCGGGAGAGAAGATACCATCGTCGTTACAAACTAATATCAGTGGTTTTTGATGAGACATGGATTGGTTTTAAATAATTTGTGAACTCTTAATACTGTTCATTTTCATTCGGAAAGTCACCGCTTTTCACATCTTTTATGTATTGATCTACGGCGGTAGTCATTGATGAATGCAGATCGGCGTAACGCCTGAGGAAGCGGGGTGAAAAATCTTTATTTAAGCCGAGCATATCGTGCGTTACGAGTACCTGGCCATCGCAGTGTGGGCCCGCCCCTATTCCGATGGTTGGTACCGAAACTGAATCGGTAACTTTTTTTGCAAGTTCACTCGGTATTTTTTCCAGAACAATTGAGAAGACACCGGCATCTTCAAGGCGTTTGGCATCACTTAACAGCTGTTCTGCCTCTTTATCTTCTTTTGCCCGTACTTTGTAGGTGCCAAATTTGTAAATACTCTGTGGTGTAAGGCCAAGGTGTCCCATAACAGGGATACCAGCATCAACAATTCGTCGAACGGTTGATGAGATTGACTTACCGCCTTCCATTTTGATGGCATGGGCTCCTGCTTCTTTCATCATTCTGCCGGCACTGATGAGGGCTTCTTTAGTAGTAACCTGGTAGCTCATAAAAGGCAGATCGGCAATTACCAGTGCTCTCTCAACACCACGCACCACGCATGATGTGTGGTAGATCATGTGATCGAGTGTCATCGGCACAGTCGTTTCAAAACCGGCCATAACGTTACTTGCTGAATCTCCAACAAGAATCACGTCAATTCCGGCAGCATCAATTATACCGGCCATTGTGAAGTCGTACGCAGTCAGCATACTGATTTTATCACCGCTCTGCTTCATGTCCACCACCGTTTGGGTGGTTACTTTGTCTGCTCTGCTTTTTTTGCCCTGAGTACTCATGCGTTATCCTTTGGCACAATTGCAGCGGATGCTTCCAGCTCGCAAACTACCTTACCATCTACTGTAGCTTTGCCTTTCATCGTAACAAAATTGCGGCGCATATTCTCAAGCTTAACTTCCATGATAAGCTGATCGCCTGGAACAACCTGTGCCCGAAACTTTGCATTTTTAATTCCCGTGAAAACCATCAAAGTCTCAGAAGGATTATCAACCTTTGATTTCATCAGCATTATACAGCCACTTTGTGCCATTGCCTCAACTTGAAGCACGCCCGGCATAATTGGTGCACCGGGAAAATGGCCGTTAAAAAACTCTTCATTCACTGTAACATTCTTCAGTGTAACAATTCGCTCTTCTTCGAGTTCAAGCACTCTGTCCACCAATAGAAATGGATACCTGTGCGGCAGATAATTTTTAATTTCTTCGATTTTCATAGTAATAATTTCAATATGTAATTCGGATTGGCATTCGATTAATCAAACAGTTTCCGGCCAAATAAACAGATGTCTGCCTGATGTTTACAGACTCAGAATATATAAATTTTAAGCTACCGTACCTACATAGACATAGGCAATTCCACCTGTGAGGCTTTCCGCTTTTCGTTCACTGAACACTTCGGCCTCATCCATTAGCTCCAGGAATTTTTCACCTGCCGGGAATTTTGCGCTTGTTTCAGGCAGATAGGTATAGGCTTCTCTGTTACCGCTGATAAGCCCGCCAATTGCAGGCATTACATGTTTGCTGTAGATCTGAAAAGGAACTCGCACTACACCCGTAGGCTGACCAAATTCCAGTACAACCACACGGCCTCCAGGCTTTACAACCCTTGCCATCTCTTTGAGACAGACAAGTGGATCATCAACATTTCTGATGCCGAAGGCGATACTTGCTATCGTAAAAGAATCATCTTCGTAAGGAAGATCCATGGCATCAGCCACTTCAAAATCCACAACCATTTGCTGTTTGTCTGCTTTCCCCGGGGCGTGTTCAATCATCTCTTTGCAAAAGTCTGTACCGAGAACGTACCCTTCATGGCCTACCGTTTTCTTAAACTCGAGGGCCAGATCGCCGGTTCCGGTTGCGCAGTCTAAAACGCGGTCGCCCGGTTTTGCCCCGCTCTCAAGCACCGTTTTCTTGCGCCACGCACTGTGTACACCGAACGATAAAATACCGTTGATCCGGTCGTAATCGTCTGCGATGTCGGCAAACATTGATCTTACTTTTTCACTCATAAATTTCTTCCGTTTAATTCCAGTAAATGTTCTGTCTTGTTAAAATAGACAGGTTCAAAATCTCCTTTGTGATGAACAAGCTGGTTCACCGCTCCGTTTGCATGCTCAATCAGATGCATATTTTGCAGGCCATAACCCAGCCAGGCAGATAATAAAATACGAATAAGGCGCCCATGAATTACCAAAACGATGGTTTCATCCTCTTTTTCATTCAAATAATCTCTAACAGCTGCATCAGCACGTTCAAATACTTCCGCCGGGGATTCACCTCCGGGGATTTTCACGTCTACTTCTCCATTTCTCCATGCAGCGTCCAGCCTTTTTATCTCATCCATAACAGCAATAATGGGTTCGCCTTCAAAATCGCCGAAATCCATTTCGTCCAGATCTGAATTTTTATCAAGAATAAGGCCGGAGGCAGCGCTGTAAAATCCTGCAGTTTCTTCTGCTCTGATCAGTGAGCTGCTCACTAAAAAATTTGTTTCATAATTCTGCAGGTATTCTGACAGGCACTGAGCCTGCAACTTACCTGTTTCGTTAAGGGGAGCATTAATTCCCCTGCCCTGCAGCATCCCTTTCCGGTTAAACTCAGTTTCACCGTGCCGGGCAATGAAGAGACGGGTTTTGCTCATTTCTTTTTTTTCTTCTTCTGATTGTATTCTATTACTGCTTTTTGCACATGCCGATCGAGTTTTTCGACCTCTTTGGGTGGCATGTTTTGGTACATAGCGTACCTGATCAAAACCATTTTAAGTGTTCTGTCATTCAGTGGCAGTTTATCCCCCTCTTTATCTGAATCGAGCTTATCCCACAATCTTCTTAAAAGGCCAATTTTATACAGAAAGAATGTAATGATTCCCAGGGTTACAGCTGTATACATACCCCATATCCCCATAAAACTTAATACAACTGCTGCCAGCAAAAGTTGAAAAAAATCGTGATTTATCAATTTTAAAAAAGGAGTGGTTGGCAGATTTACAAAAGCACTTTTTTTCTGATACCACACAAAATGGAACAAAAGTGAAAGTCCTGCAGCCAGCCAGGGATTAATCGCAAAAGCGAGTGCGAAGAAAAGTATCATCGCCAGTGAATCAGCACTGTCTATCCAGGTAACTGCTTTGCCAATAAGCTCTTCAAATGGATAAACCTTCATCAAACCGGGCACATAGTCGTTGATCGATTTCCTTGTTGCGTGAAACCAGTGGCCGCTTGAAGTAACTGTTGAAAATGGAGTTTCGAGAATATTAAGTGAGTGAGAACGCTTTGATTCCATAACGCACAAGATAGGCTCTATTCTGTAAAAATGGTACCGTTAAGCTTTGGCTACCGTCAGTATGCCTGCACCTGTAATTCCTTCATCGAGAAGTGCCCCAGCAAGCTCAAAGGTTGTAGCGCCGGTTGTGTACACATCATCAACAATTACTACAAACCTGCCATCAAACAGGTTTTTATGATTGATTTGAAAAGCACCTTGCAGGTTTTCGGACCTGTCGGACAGACTCAAGCCGGTCTGCGTTTTGGTTCGTTTCACTCTCGATACAACCCCGGGCTCTGCCAGCTCCCAGCGTGTAGCTCGATTTATACCATTTGCGATTGCCCGCGCCTGATTATAGCCCCGCATTCGTTCTTTTTTGTGATGAAGCGGAACCGGTACAACGATTGGATTGTGGACATCCAGAATCTCAAGCAGATCTTTATCTGCATTTTCCAGAAATGTTTTACCAGTCAAAAAACCGAGTTCTTCTCCCACACCCATCATGAAGTTGTACTTCAGGTCATGCAGCAGTTTTTGCAAATATCCGCCTTTATCGAACTGCCACATCGAAAATTGAAAATGCACTCCTGCCGGAAGAATCTCACCAATCGTTAATTCTGCATTTGCAAAACGATCATAACAGCACCAATTACAGATACTCTTCCCTGTTGCTAAAGTTGATGCACCACAACATATGCAAGTTTCAGGAAACACTATTCCCATAAATGGCTTAAACAGTTTGCTTACACTCTTCATATTAGTATGAACCGTAAATCGAAAAAATCTTACACTATTTTCACATATTTTTTAATGTATCTTTAGGCTCGGATTTAGATTCATTAGATTTTAATTACTGCAACCCGAAAACAGACTTTTTTTATGCCCTCAATTGGTAAAGATCTCCAGAAAATTCGAACTCACCTTGATTACACAATACAGGATATTCAGCAGTTCACTAAAATTCCTGTAAGCACTCTTCAAACAATTGAAAATGACACTATTTTTGAGCGTTCTGCAGAAGGCACAACCTATATACGAAGCTTTATCAGAAGTTATGGCCGCTCATTACAAATTGATGATGATACCCTGATCAAAGCGCTTGATCAGCAGGCAAACGGGAACTATAGCAATCTTCTGCTGCAAAGCTTTCCAGGGTTAAATCCATCAGCACCGGCTGATGATCCCATACCCGAAGTTGATAATAGAACAGAACAAGAGGTGGATGGTATTGAAGCAGAGTCTGAAACCGTGACGGAAAATCAGCCTCCAAGAGAGCTTTTCAATCAAGAATCAGAACGTTCGTCATCTGAGAAACCGGAATCACAACCCGAAGAGAAGAAGCAAGTTTTATCTGAGGCTCCCAATATCAGTTCGAAAGCAAGTGAAGATGCTGGTGAAATTGTAACCACAGAAACACCGGCAAACGAACCCTCTCCGGCAAAAAACAGTGCTGAACCCTCAATTAAAAGTGTTAACTGGGCTGACCTTGGAAATAAAGCTCACACCCAAAAGAAAAAATCGTCCGTATGGATTTTCGGAATCATCATACTGCTTGCCATTGCTGCCGCAGCTGTTTATATGATGTACGATAATGAAATGTTCAGTTTTGGAAATGTTCAGGAATCAGACCAATCTATCACCGAATATCAATCATCTCCGGGTGGTGTTTCTCTTGACCTGAGCAATAACGGGCAATCAGCTGAAAACGAACCTATTGAGGAGCAACCTGCAGCACCCGTTTCATCCGATCTGGATGAGGTACTTTTCATTACAGTTTATGCTGCTTATGATGTTGCAGATCCCGTACGTGTGTGGAGTGATCTGAAACCACGCCTCGATCCTTACTGGCTTGAACAGGGAATGGCTCTCAATTTTGAGTTTCAGGATACCATTCGAATCAGAGGCCCGTATTCAAATATGCTGCTATTTAAAAACGGGCACCGAATCAGCGACTTTCAAGAGTATTACATTGAAGAAGAAAACTACGTGGAACTTACCCGCGATTATTTCAATTCTGATGCCAAATGGATTAATTCTGTACCGTTTGACTTGCCGGCCGGGGTATCTGCGCCGGAAAGTGTTGAAAACAGGCCTACGTTTTAACGAAACTTACCGTCTACTCTATTTATGGATAAAGCTGCTGCGAAGAAACGCGCTGAAGAATTACGCGATTTGATTGAAAAGGCTAACCGAGCCTATTATGTGGAAGCCCAGCCATTTATCAGCGATAAAGAGTTCGACAATGCCCTCTCTGAGTTAGCTGAACTGGAAGATAAATATGGTTTAGACACCAAAAACTCCCCTACTCAGCGTGTTGGCGGGGAGCCCACAAGCAGTTTCCCAAATGTGGAACATCCACAGCAGATGCTAAGCCTCGACAACACGTATAACGAGGAAGAACTGCGGGATTTTGACCGGCGGGTACATGATATCCTCGGTCATAGTGAATTCACTTATGCGGTCGAGTTAAAGTTTGATGGTGCCTCCATCCGATTGAGATATGAAGATGGAAAGCTGGTTTTAGGTGCCACACGCGGAGATGGTTCAAAAGGGGATGATATCACCCAGAATCTAAAAACAGTACGCGATATTCCCCTATCAATTGAAAAAGACGTTCCCTCACTCTTTGAACTGCGTGGTGAAGCCTACATGGAGAAAGAAGCGTTCATCAGACTCAACGAAAACAGGGATGAACAAGGATTGCAGCCTTTTGCCAACCCAAGAAATTCTACGGCCGGATCGCTAAAAATGCAGGATCCTCGGGAAGTTGCCCGAAGACCTATACGCTTTTTTGCTTTCGATTTATTAATTGATGAGCGCGATGATAATCGTACCCACCAAAGCAAAATGGAACTGCTTAAAAATTGGGGCTTCCCTGTTTGTGAACATTTCAAAGTCTGTAATTCCATCGATGAAGTTTTAGAAACCGTCAATAATTGGGACGACCTCAGGGGTACCCTCCCCTATGAAACCGATGGCGTGGTGATAAAGGTTAACGAAGAGCGTTTTTATGAAGAGCTTGGAAGTACCTCAAAATTTCCGCGATGGGCCATTGCCTATAAGTTCGAAGCAGAACAAGCTGTAACCATTCTCGAATCGATTACACTACAGGTTGGCCGGCTGGGTAAAATAACACCTGTTGCCGAACTGAAGCCGGTACTTTTGGCGGGCACCACCGTAAAACGGGCATCACTACATAACGAAGATGAAATACTAAGAAAAGATATTCGCCCCGGCGATTCAGTGGTAGTTGAAAAAGCGGGAGAGATCATACCCCAGGTTATTCATGTGGTTAACCCCGACAGAGATAACAGGCCGGAACCATTTAAAATGCCGCAGGAGTGCCCCGCATGTGGCGAAAAGCTTGAGAAATTTGAAGGCGAAGTGGACTGGCGTTGTGTTAATCCACAATGCCCGCCTCAGGTCAGGGAGCGGTTAACCCATTTTGCATCACGTGATGCGATGGATATCGAGGGTTTGGGTGAAGCAGTGGTTGAACAGTTACTGAATGAGGGATTAATTAAAACCTACGCTGATCTGTATGACTTAAAACAGCACCAGCTTATACCACTTGAGCGTATGGCTGAAAAAAGTGCTCAAAATCTTGTGGAGGCCATTGATCGCAGCAAAGAACAATCACTCGATAGAATAATTTATGCTCTGGGTATTCGGTTTGTCGGTAAAACTGTATCGAAAGATTTAGCTGCCCATTTTAAAACGATGGCAAATCTCATACATGCTGATTTTGACGAGCTTGTTGGAATAAACTCTATCGGGCCAAAAATAGCCGATTCAGTAATCGCATTTTTTAAAAATGAAAAAAACCTGAAACTGGTGAACCGGCTCGAAGCAGCAGGACTCAATTTCACCATGGAAGAGACTGAAAATCTTTCGCAAAAATTAAAGGATAAGAAGTTCGTTTTAACAGGTACACTGCCAACCATGTCGAGAAATGAGGCGAAAGAGCTAATTGAACTGCATGGAGGGAGTACAAGCTCATCTGTCAGTAAAAATACAGATTACCTGTTAGCGGGCGATTCACCGGGAAGTAAATACGATAAAGCAAAGAAATTGAATATTCCTATCTTAACTGAGCTCGAATTGTTGGCACTTGTAGAAAATTAACGATCTGAATTTCTACTTAAAAAGCATTGATATTATTCGATTAAACCAATTTCACGAGTGAATTTGGTATCTACAGTTGTATCGATATAAAGTAACCTCTTTTATTTTGGCTTCACCCTCCTTATACTTTCAAATGTTTACACGCTCTCTATAATTGGCGTGGTGCATATAAATATATTTTATGAGCATTTTAAAAAAACTTGGTTTAGCACAAAAGAAAAGCGAAAGTCCGCCCCCTATCGGTGCAAATAAAATTAAAGAGCAACAAGAAGCTGCAGAGAAGAAAAACAAGTACTTCAGAGTTATCACACTACTTGTTTTTTTAGGTGTAGTACTTGTTTCACTGCCTCAAACCACATTTCAGCCGGTTGCAAACTATTCCATAGGAGAACCCTGGCGAGCCGATGACCTTACCGCACCCTTTACATTCGCCATCAAAAAAACAGATAGTGAACTGCAGGAAGAGCGTGATGAAATCAGGCAGCAAACAGCTCCAATCTTTCATGTAGACAACAATGCCAATGTAGTGATTGAAGCCCGTATCGACTCCATTTATCGTTCACTGCAGCCTGTTTTGGATAGTTACCTCCAATGGCAAGAATCACGCTCCGCCGGAGATGAGTCCGCTGCCGAAAGCGACAGTCTTCAATATTTACAGGATCGTGATAACGCAAATGTGCAGCTGAGTAACGATCACTGGAATACGATTTTAGAAAATTATGCCACTGTAATTCAAAATAATCAACCTGAACGGCGGGCTGTAATCTTTCAGATCAGAACACAAATTTTTGATCTGATTGATCAGTTAATAGCTGACGGAATTATTGACCGAAGTAAAGAAGACATCGATAACAACGAAATTATCATTCGAAATCTTCGTCAATTAACCGAAAGATCTGTCTCGCTCGCCAATATCCGTGATTTAAGTGAAACCTCCGATTATGTTCAGCTACAGTTAAACAGAGGGTTTGTACCTGCTGTAGCCAGGGTTGGATATGAAATTTTTTCACAGGTAATCCGGCCTAACCTCTACTATAGCGAAGCGGATACGGAAGCCTATCTTGAAGAGCAACTATCCAACATTTCTACTACAAAGGGTGCTGTGGATCAGGGGCAAATTATTGTGCGAAGAGGCGATATTGTAACCTCAGAGACGGATAATATTCTTCGCAGCCTCGCAGAAGCACGTGCACTCACCGCTACCGAATTAGAACGCTGGCTACGATATCTTGGTGAAGCGATCGTGGTAATTATCGCTACGCTGATGTTCTTTATCTACATTTTCCTCTACAGAAAAAAGATCTACGATTTACCATCGATGTTCCTGCTGGTTTTTCTGGTGATGGGCATTGTGGCTCTGGCAAGTGCACTCATCTATCCATTCGATAATGTAAACAGCTACATAGTGCCCATTGCGGTAGCACCCATAATTCTCACCATTATTTTCGATTCGAGGGTGGGCCTGATGGCAACCGTTACGCTTGCTATTATTACAGGTATCGTCCATGATTATAACTTTGAATATCTGGTAGCCACAATAGCCGCTTGTAGCCTGGGTGTATTTTCAGTGCGGGATATTAAGAAAAGATCTCAGTTCTTCTTCATTACTCCCGGTATTGTATTCATCTCTTACATGCTTGTAATTTCAGGATTTGGATTGGCCCGATTTACAGGATGGGAGAAGTTTTTCGGCGACCTCTTTTTTGTTGGTGTCAATTCAGTTTTCATCTTGTTTACCTACCCGCTCATTCTTCTGTTTGAGAAGATGTTTAAGATCACTACCGATTTTACCCTGCTAGAACTTGCCGATACCAATTTGCCCCTGATGAAAGAGCTTATGAGCAAAGCACCGGGTACATTTCATCACAGTTTGCAGGTAGCGAACCTTGCAGAGTCGGCGGCCTCAGATATTGGCGCAAATGCACTTCTCTGCCGTGTTGGAGCAATGTATCATGATGTTGGCAAAATGGTTAAACCATCCTACTTCATTGAGAATCAAAATAAATCGAACGATCACGATAAGCTGAAACCGCGAATGAGTGCTTTGGTAATTAAAGCACACGTAAGCGAAGGTGTAAAAATCGCAAAAGAGCATAATCTGCCTGATGTAATCACAGATCTGATTAAAACTCACCATGGCACTTCACTTATACGGTATTTCCATCAGAAAGCAACTGAGGATTCGGATACCATCCAGGAAGAAGATTTCAGGTACGACGGACCGATTCCATTTACAAAAGAGCAGGGAATTTTAATGCTTGCTGATGGTGTGGAAGCATCGTGCAGGGCCATGAAAGATACGACATACAGCAAGCTTGAAAATCAGATTAACCGCATTGTTGATGGCAGTATAAATGATGGCCAGCTGAGCAACTGTCCGCTCACATTCCGGCAGATTCAAACCATAAAAGAGTCATTTCTGAGTATTCTGAAAGGTGTCTATCACAGCAGAATTGAATATCCTGATGAAAAAAAGGATACCAAAAGCGTGAAAGCTCCAGATAAACGTGCAGAAGAGGTAAAGCCGGATCCGGTTGAGAATAAAGAAGACGAATAGATGGCTTACTTTGAAGCAGAGCTGAAACGTTATCTGCAGTTCATTAAGCTTGAAAAGGGACTCTCTGAAAATTCCATACTCTCCTATCGAAATGATCTTGAACGATACCTCAAATTTGTTGCAAGAGATCTTCAGCTCAACAAGCTTGGGGGAATTACACTTTCGCATATCGAAAATTACCTGGTTGAACTCACGGAGCTTAGCCTTTCCGTAAGTACCATTGCACGAAACATTTCCAGTATTCGCAGCTTTCACGAATTTGCAATGGTGGAAGGAATGGCAGAAGCAAATCCCGCTGAGCTTGTAGAATTACCAAGAAAAGCTGCAAAACTACCCGAAGTGCTCGATGCCAATGAAGTGGAAAGAATTATCGACGCTGCCGACAGAACTGAGCATGCCGGAATTCGAGATGCAGCCATCCTGGAAACTCTCTATGCAAGCGGAATGCGGGTAAGTGAACTCACGGATCTTGAAATGGACCGGCTTTTTTTTGAGATCGGATTCATCCGGGTAATCGGCAAAGGCAATAAAGAGCGGCTGGTTCCAATCGGCGGACTTGCCCAACAGGCAATAGAACACTATCTGGAGACCTCACGGCCTCTGTTTATGAGCGATAAAAATCCGCAAAAAAGTGAAAATAAACTTTTCCTGAACCAGAGAGGTGGTCCGTTAACCCGTATGAGCATTTGGAATATTGTGAATAAGTATGCCAAAAAAGCCGGCATCAAAAAGAATGTATATCCTCATATTTTTCGACACTCCTTTGCAACACATCTGCTGGAAGGCGGCGCTGATCTTCGGGCCGTGCAAGAGATGCTGGGGCACACTTCCATCACCACTACTGAGATATATACCCACGTTGACCGATCACTCCTCCATCAGGTTCATAAAGAATTTCACCCAAGGGCATAGTTTTTAATAGAAAAATTCTTCATTGACAGGGAGTAATCCAATCCGTAAATTCATCGTAAAATTACGATGAATACCATGATTACAATCACACCCATAGACATCAGTCAATCAAACATTAAACGTACTGCAGAACTTGCGAAAGCTCTTGGCCACCCTGCAAGAATCGCAATTCTCAAGCTACTGTCAGAGCGGGATAGCTGTGTGTGCGGAGATATCACCGATCAGCTGCCACTTGCACAATCAACCGTTTCGCAACATTTAAAAGCACTGAAATCAGCCGGGCTGATTCAGGGAAATGTTGAAGGTGTAAGGACCTGCTACTGCCTTGATCCAAAAGGAATAAATGAATTGACCGAGCTACTTGCAGGGTTTTCACAAAACCTGGTTACAAACTATCAAAACAATTGCTGCTGAATATATGAAACAAGAAGAGCCCCGGGTTCACCTGAAAAAACTGGTTTTAGAAAAGTACGATCAGATTGGTAAAAGCTCGCTTACTGATGATGAAACTTATGGTTGCTGTGGGCCCACTAACTGCTGCACCGTTGATTATGAGGTTTTTGCAGATGATTACACCCAGATAAAAGGCTACAACAAAGATGCGGATCTCGGCCTCGGTTGCGGCATGCCCACTGAGTTTGCACAGATCAAAACGGGAGATACCGTTGTTGATTTGGGCTCAGGTGCCGGTAACGACTGTTTTGTTGCCCGCCAGCTTACCGGAAATAACGGACGGGTGATTGGTGTAGACTTCTCTCCTTCGATGATTCAAAAAGCCCGTGAAAATACCACGAAATTAGAATTCACGAATGTGCAATTTATTCATGGAGATATCGAAGAGCTGCCGCTTGAGGATGAAATTGCCGATGTAGTGGTTAGTAATTGTGTACTCAATCTTGTACCCGACAAAGAGAAGGCTTTTTCAGAAACATACAGGGTTTTAAAAAAAGGTGGCCATTTCAGTATTTCTGATGTTGTTACCGTTGGAGATATGCCGGAAACATTAAAAAAACATGCTGAAATGTATGCAGGATGTGTTTCCGGAGCGGTTGATCAAAAAGATTATTTAAACATTGTGAAAGGTACAGGATTTAAAAATCTATCCATCCGCAAAAGCAAAGAGATTCATCTGCCTGATGAACTGCTGAAAGAGACCTTATCAGACAACGAATACGAGCAATTTATCTCATCTAACGTAGGTATTTACAGCATAACCCTTTATGGAGAAAAATAGAGAATGAAAATTGCACTTTTCAGTGATATCCATGCAAATATTGACGCGCTAAAACCAGTTCTCAACGACATTTACAACAGAAACCCTGATGCAGTTTACTGCCTGGGCGATCTTGTGGGTTATGCTCCTTACCCGAATGAAGTAATCAATGAGATTCGGTCGAGGGGAATTCCGGTAATTGCAGGAAACTACGATCAGGGTGTGGGGCTCTACAGTGGTGACTGCGGATGCGCCTATAAAACTGAGAAAGATCAAACCAATGGGGAAAAATCGATCGCTTTTACAAATGATGTAATCGATGAAGAAAACAGAGCATATTTAAAATCACTGCCGGCACATTTAAGGCTGGAATTTGGCGTAAATGGCAATCCATGGAACATGCTGCTTGTTCACGGCAGTCCTCGCAAAATCAACGAATATCTCTTCGAAGAGAGGGAAGACAAAAGCCTTCTTCGCATGATGAAAAAAGCTGGTACACATCTGATGGCCTTTGGCCACACGCACAAACCGTATCATAAAATTATCGAAGATGATGATGGAAAAGTACGACATGCCATTAACATTGGCTCAGTCGGCAAACCGAAAGACGGAGATCCGCGTGCCTGTTATGTGATGCTTGATTGGGATGGAGATTTAGATTTAACAAATCCTGAATCACTTAAAGCAGATTTCATACGAATAGAGTACGATGTTGAAAAAGCTGCGCAGGCAGTTGAAGACAGTCCGCTGCCAAACGCCTTTGCAGATATGCTTCGAAATGGAGGAAGTTAACCGGAATAATTATCCCTGTGTAAGCAGAATCATACTTTCCTTAAGGGCACCTACTGAATGAACTACATTAGCCGGAATCTCAACTTCGTCGAACTGTTTCATCCGGATATCTTTTTTCTCTTGATGATAAATAACATCACCTTCCAGCACGAGTAATTTTGTTGGATGTTTGGCTGTATGCTCTTCCAGTTTCATTCCCTTATTGAAACCAAATATCAACACTTTAAAGGAATCACCAATATGAAATGATTTTGCAACAGGTTTATCTGATGTCTTAAGTTGTTCTTTAATCTCTTTGATCGTCATTTTGCAGGATTTGATTCGTATTGATTTATACTCTCTTTAACGCAAAAGATAATTAAAATTACACTAACAAAAGTGAGGGCACACTCTCAGCGAATTTATATCCCGCACATTCCACCGGCACAGCAACCACCCGTTGGAGGAGCTTCTTGCTTTGTGGATGAACTTCCCGTGAGGGCAATACCGCTGAATACCTGGGCAAAATTCTTAGATTCGCAGGAATCACAAACAAGAGATGCAGCCATCTCCTCTTTTTTATCCATGGATGATCTGAACTCAATTATATTTCCGCAATCTTCACAACGATATTCGTAAAATGGCATAATGAACGTGGGTTGATTTACATTTTATCATAAAAAATACAAAAGATTCTGCTGCCGAATACAAATTTAATCCAAATCAAAGTTGGAGAATCTATACTTTCATCGTAATTTTACGATGAATTAAAAATATTATTAAACCTCAGCTTAAATGATGGAAACCAAGACAAAAACTATTCTCGAAGTTTATGATCCCGTAATGTGTTGCAGTACCGGCGTGTGCGGACCCGATGTGGATGATGAACTTGCTGATTTTGCTAACGATGTAAAATGGCTAAAGGCCCAAGGTGTAGATGTAAACCGCTTTAACCTCGGCCAGGAACCGGAAGCATTCAAAAAAAATCCCGCTGTGTTGGAACGGCTTAAAAAAGCGGGAACAGAAGCACTTCCTATCCTGCTAATCAATGGTGAGATCGTTTCAGAAGGGGGCTATCCCGATCGCAGCAAACTCTCAGCATGGCTTCAATTATCTCCCGAAAAAATGAATGGCGTATCAAATCAGGCAGCACTACTAAGTAACCTGGAAAAAGCCGTATCTGACGGAAATGAAGCCGGTATGAGAACCCTGTTTCAAAAAGGAAAAGAGAACGGTTTATCCATCGAAGCTCTTGTGGGTGCTATGCAAAGCGGAATAGACAATCGCCAGCAAATAACCCAAAGTACACTTCAAACGGCTAACGAACTTCTCGGTGTTCAGCCGGGCAGCTGTGCGCCCGGCAGCGGATGCTGTTAATCATCAGAGAGAATAATAATTATCATTAATCAAAGAGAAAAAATGTTAAGAGAAATCACACCCTATATCTTCTTCACCGGCAAAGGCGGCGTTGGTAAAACATCCCTTGCCAGCGCAACAGCTGTAAAACTTTCAGACGAAGGAAAAAAAGTTTTACTGATCAGCACCGATCCTGCTTCGAACCTTAAAGAAGTGCTCGAAACAAATATCACGGAAAAAATTTCACCGGTTAATGGGCTTCCTAATCTGCATGCCGTTAATATTGATCCGGAGATGTCGGCCGAGGAGTATCGTAACCGGGTGATCTCTCCCCTGCAGGATATTCTGCCGGATCATGAACTAAAAAAAATTCGCGAGGAGCTTTCCGGTGCATGCACAACAGAAATTGCCGCTTTTGATGAATTTGCGCGTTATGTTGCCGGCGATGGTGAAGAGCAGCCTTATGATGTAATCATCTTTGATACCGCACCTACCGGCCACACTCTCCGCCTGCTGGAACTCCCTGCAGCTTGGAGCGAATTTATTGAATCAAATCCGGATGGAGCTTCTTGTATCGGTCCCTCATCTGCACTGAAAACGAGTCAGGCACGCTATCAAAAAGTAGTAGAACGCCTGCGGGATAAAGACGCAACTACCGTTTACCTGGTAACCCGACCTGACCGGTCTGCACTCAATGAAGCCGAACGATCCAGTAAGGAGCTGATGGAGCTGGGTTTAAACAACCAGTTGCTGCTTATCAACGGATATTTTGAACCGATTGATGAAACGGATCCCCTTGCCGGAAAGATGAAAGAAATTGCAGATGCTACGTTGGAACATATGCCAGAACATCTGAAATCCATGACCCAGCATCTGTTTCCATTGAGGCCATACAATCTATTAGGCATTGAACGGCTCAGAAAAGTTTTTGAACCACTCGATAAAGATGAGATCACATCGGGAAGTAAACATCTTCTTGATGAACATCATGAAAGTAATCTCCCTGATTTAAATCAGCTTGTTGCTGATCTAACTGCTGAAAAAGAGAATGGACTGGTGATGACGATGGGTAAAGGCGGCGTTGGAAAAACGGCTATTGCTGCGGCAATTGCACTCAAGCTGGCTCGTGAGGGGTATCCTGTTCACCTCACCACAACCGATCCGGCAGCACATCTGCTTGATCACATTGGAGAGATGAAAATACCGGAAAATCTGACCATTGACCGAATTGATCCGCGTGCCGAAAAAGCCGCTTATATCAAAAAAGTACTCAAAAATAAGGGGAGTAAATTAAATGAGGATGAGCTGAAACTTCTCCGTGAAGATCTGGAATCTCCATGTACAGAAGAAGTGGCCGTTTTTCAGGCGTTTTCGAAAGCCATACAGCAAGCAAAACGAAAGTTTGTAGTGGTAGATACGGCACCAACAGGGCACACACTTCTTCTGCTGGATACTACCGGAAGTTACCATCGCGAAGTGCTGCGAAATACATCCATGGATGCCAATAAATTAAAAACGCCCTATATGTATCTTCAGGATGCCGATTTTGCAAAACTGTTGATTGTAGCCCTGCCGGAAACCACACCAATTACAGAAGCGGCAAAATTGCAGGATGATCTGAGGCGCTCGGGAATTGAACCATACGGATGGATTGCCAATCAGAGCTTATCGGCAACATCTGTTTCAGATCCGTTGCTAAAACAGCGTGCAGCTGAAGAAATTCCTCTGCTAAAGCTGATGGAAAAAGAGCATACCAACAAACTTTACGCCATACCCTGGATAGCTGAAGACCGTATATTGGAAACACTAGTTTACTCAGATAAAAAAGAGATGGAGAACATTTTATGAGCCTGAAATTTAAACATGCTCTTGTAGCACTCGACCAATCGGAAGCCAGTGAGATCATTGTTGACAGCCTTGCAAGCTTCAAAAAATTTGGTACTGAAAAGTTTACTCTCTTTACGTCCGCAAATGTGCCCTACCCCGGAGGTCTCGATTCAACTGAGCTTGAAAATTACAGGCATAAACTCGATATCTACAAATTGCACCTGGAAACTAATGGCTTTGATGTAGTTACCGAAGTAAGAGAAAAAATCAATTCGTATACACCGGTTGAAATTCTCAATGCTGCCCATGATGCAGAAGCTGATTACATCATCATCGCAAACAGGGGGCATAACAAGCTCAAAGAACTGTTACTGGGAAGCACGGCAACTGAACTGCTTCAACGCTGTGATTTGCCGGTGTTTCTGATAAAACTGGATGTATCGGATCAGTCGGAAATGAGCGACAGAAAGTTATATGGTATGATTTCCATTCAGAAATCGCAGGATAGAATTCTGTTTCCGACAGATTTTTCAACCACATCCGACAGAGCGTTTGAAACTCTGAAGATGCTGGCCGGCAATGCCAAAAATGTTGACATTTTGCATGTTCAGGCTACCGGACGGCCCGGCATGAACGATCCAAAACGAGTGGAAGAATTTGACCGCACAGACACCGAGAGGCTAAAAGAACTGAAAGCAGAACTTGAAGATGTATCAGATGCAGAAATCTCCGTCAAAGTCCGATACGGCTCAGCAATCACACAAATCATTGATTTTGCTGAATCCGTGGATTCTACCATGATTGTAATGGGCAGCCAGGGGCGTGGTTATGTGAGTGATCTTTTTCTTGGGGGAGTGAGTCACCAGGTAATCAGAAAAGCAAAAGTTCCGGTGCTTACCATACCCGCTATCAGGTTTGATGATACCGACTAATTATTGAACGATCAATTTCTACTCTTTCACTTACTAACCAAAAACCAATCGCTCTCTGATTGAGATCAAAATATAGCTAACGAACTTCTACATGGCCTTAACAATTATTGCAACGCTCATCTTTCTCTTTACACTGATACTGGTTATCTGGCAACCAAGAGGATTATCCATAGGCTGGTCAGCCACGATAGGTGCAACTCTGGCTCTTACAGCCGGAGTGGTTAGCTTTCAGGATGTGGTTATCGTAACGGAAATTGTATGGAATGCCACTCTCACTTTCGTTGCTATCATTATCATTTCATTAATACTCGATGAAATTGGATTTTTTGAATGGTCGGCACTTCACATGGCCCGCTTTGCCAATGGCAACGGACTGAAAATGTTTATTTTCATAACACTTCTGGGAGCCATTGTGGCCGCATTTTTTGCAAATGATGGAGCCGCACTTATCCTCACCCCGATTGTTCTTGCCATGGTTCGGGCACTAAAATTTAAAGAACGTATGATTCTGCCGTTTGTAATGGCCAGCGGTTTTATTGCAGATACTGCCTCTTCCCCACTGATCGTCAGTAATTTGGTAAATATTGTATCGGCCGATTTTTTTGGGATCGGATTTATTGAATATGCCAGCCGTATGATTGTACCCAACTTTTTTGCGGTGCTCTCAAGTCTCGTTGTTCTCTACATGGTTTACAGAAAGGATATTCCGCGTGAATATTCACTGGATGATGTAAAAGAACCACGATCGGCCATTCGGGATGAGAAAATGTTTAATATGTCGTGGATTATCCTGAGCGTTCTTTTAATCGGTTATTTTGTGGCAGAATTTGTGCACATTCCGGTATCATTTGTAGCGGGAACTATTGCCATTTTCTTCAGCATCATGGGAATGAACAGTAAAGCTGTTGACACCCGAAAAGTTTTGAAAACTGCCCCCTGGGCCATTGTTGTATTCTCCATTGGGATGTATGTAGTAGTCTACGGCCTTCAGAATGTAGGGCTCACAGATCTTCTGGCACAGGTAATACAATCGGGAGCTGACCAGGGATTGTTTGCAGGGACCATGCTGATGGGTTTTCTTGCAGCGTTTTTATCATCCGTGATGAATAATATGCCAACGGTAATGATCGATGCACTTGCAATCCAGGCCACAGATACCGAAGGGTTGATGAGAGAAGCTTTGATTTACGCCAATGTTATTGGCTCTGACCTGGGGCCAAAAATCACACCAATTGGTTCACTTGCCACACTGCTTTGGCTGCATGTACTGGCAACCAAGGGCGTAAAAATTACATGGGGTTACTACTTCAAAGTGGGAATAGTCCTCACAATCCCAACCTTGTTTTTTACACTTCTGGGACTCTATCTGTGGTTACTGCTTCTGAGCCATTTTGGAATCACACACTGATCTAAAGCTCAGCCGAATCTATTGCGGATGAAAATCCCGGTAAGGTATCCATAATTGCAAAATAGAGCCTGGATGCACATTGCTGTGTATTGTCCAGTATGATTACCGAGTAACCATTTTCAGGAAAATAGGAAACCTGTGCTGTGTAACCGTGCAACTCTCCCATGTGCAAGTAGGTGGTATGTCTTGATCCATTTATCACCTGATAACCAACAAAAACACCATATCCATAATCTGCCATTCGCTGCGTTGTCATCGTTTTGAGAACATCTTCTCCAAGAATCAGATTATCTCTGTAAAGTGCCTTAATAAATCGGTGTAGATCGTTTGCTGATGAGTACATCATACCGGCTGAGTAACAGACTGAGGGATGAATTGTCGGTGCGGTTTCAATTTCACCTGAGTTCATTATATATCCACCTGAAAACCCGGGAATAACTGCTCCAGGAGTTATAAAACCTGTTTGGTCGAGTTTCAGAGGGTCCAAAATATAGGTTTGCATGGCATCGGGATAACTCATACCCGTAACTTTTTCAATAATCAACCCGAGCAGATAGTATTCTGAATTTCCATAATCCCAGTCGCTTCCCGGCTCAAACTTTAAATCCAGATGCTTAAAACATTCGGGAAATCTGTTCACATCATGCTGAAGATAAGCCTCCGTTTCGAGGAAGCCCGGCAGGCTGATGTAATCGGGAATACCTGATGATTGCACCAACAAGTGTTCTATCGTAATTCTGCTTCCGGTTTCCGGAGGGTAGTCTGTCAGATAATCTGTAATTACATTATCAAAACTGATTCTGCCCTCTTCTATCAGCTTCAGAACAAGTGTTGCCGTAAACGTTTTGGTGATGGATGCAATCCTGAATTTTGAATTCGTAGTGTGGGGTATATTCCACTCAAAATTTGCATTTCCATATGCACCGCTGTAAATGATGGAATCTCCTCTTGCGAGCAGAACAACTCCGTTAAATCTTCCGTCTTCGTAAAATTCCCGGACAATTGAATCTAACTCTTTGGCTTGATCCGTTTTCTCTTGAAAAAAAGTAGTTCCGGATAGTGCGATTAACAGCATAAAATAAAGCTGTACAAAGTAACCTATCATAATGGACGCCTTAAATGATTATCAAATCTGTACCATTTCTCTTCTTGATTTATGTGATACTGTGTATCTCTAAATTTACGATTATCTCTATCTATACTCAATAAATACGCATTAAATCATATAGCCCAAAAAAAGAAAAGCTGCCGAATTTTTCCGGCAGCTTTTCTATCACCATGTGAAATTAATCATAAATCTACCGGCCTTCTATAGGCATATAATCACGCTTATTCTCTCCGATGTAGATTTGCCGCGGACGTGTAATTGGCTGTTTATCTTCAACCATTTCCTTCCAATTTGCAATCCAGCCGGGCAGGCGTCCCAATGCAAACATCACAGTAAACATATCTGTTGGTATACCCATCGCTCTGTAGAGCAGCCCTGAATAGTAATCCACATTGGGGTACAGTTTCTTGTCGATGAAATAAGAGTCATTCAATGCAGCAAATTCGAGCTCTTTTGCAATATCCAGAAGCGGATCATCCACATTGAGGTCGTCCAGAACTTCATCAGCAGCTTTTTTGATGATGGTTGCCCTTGGATCGAAATTCTTATAGACACGATGGCCAAAGCCCATCAGCCGCTGCCCGGATTCTTTATCCTTAAATCGTGCAATCCATTTATTGATATTTTCCTTGCTTGCGCCTCCGTCATCATAGATCTTCTGCAGCATTTCAACCACCGCCTGGTTTGCCCCGCCATGAAGCGGTCCCCATAGTGCCATAATTCCAGCTGAAACCGCAGCATATAAACTTGCCTGGGACGAACCTACTACACGGGTTGTATAGGTTGAACAGTTCTGTTCATGATCGGCATGCAGGATGAGCAGCTTGTTTAGTGCACTTACTACTTTATTGTTAATTTCATACGGTTCGGTAGGTTTGGCGAACATCATATAGAGCAGATTCGCACTGTAGTCAAGCCTGTTTTGCGGATACATAACCGGATGGCCCACACTGTTTTTATACGACCATGCCGCAATAGTAGCGGTCTTTGCTATGAGCCGAAGAATCGTTTGGTCTATTGCTTTTTCTTCCTGATTCGGATCAAGTGATTCCGGATAAAATGATGAAAGTGCGCACGTCATGGATGCAAGAACACCCATTGGATGAGCATGTTGTGGATACCCTTCAAAAAACTTCTTCATGTTTTCATGAATCAGAGTGTGATTGGTAACGCCTGATGTAAATTTATCGAGCTCATCAAGGGTTGGCAGTTCGCCATAAATCAACAGGTAGGCAACTTCAAGAAAGCTTGCCTTCTCTGCGAGCTGCTCTATTGGGTATCCTCTGTACCGAAGAATGCCCTCTTCACCATTTAAAAAGGTGATACTGCTCTTGGTTACCGCGGTGTTTTTGAGGCCATAATCCAGTGTTACATACCCGGTTTCGGCTCTTAAATTACTTATATCAAGAGCTTTTTTACTTTCACTGCCCGTAATTGAGGGGAATTCGATTGTTTTACCCTCTACATTCATCTTTACTGTACTCATAATTAAATTCCTATTTGATTCTCTTTTTATTTTTGATCTGTTTATGATAACACATTTTTTAGATAAAAAGGTGTAAATAACGGTTTAATGATCAGAAAACCGCTTACAGAGGTATTTTAAATGAAAAGACAAAATGAATTTTCAGCTTTCACTGAATGAGCCATTTCTTTATCAGAATTACCCATTCATCATTAAAATTTAGATCAGAAAAGAAAATAAATTCCTAAAAAAGGAGATATAAGCCTGCAGCCAATGCGGCTCCAACCAACGGAGCAGCTACGGGAACCCAAGAGTACCCCCAGTCACTGCTGCCTTTGTGAGGAAATGGAAGAACAGCGTGTGCAATTCGCGGCCCGAGATCCCGTGCAGGATTGATGGCATACCCTGTAGGTCCGCCCAAAGCAAGGCCTATACCAAGTACCAAAAGAGCTACAGGCAACGCAGACAATGCCCCTAATCCAAAACCAACCTCTTGTCCGTTTATTACGATTGCGCTTAGCATCTCGCCATCCACACTCATAAATCCGGGATCAGCAATGTAGAGCACACCATAAATAAGTATGAAAGTGCCAATCACCTCCGTCATGAAGTTCGAAGGGTAATTTCGTATTTCAGGTGCGGTTGAAAAAACAGCCAGTTTTGTTCCGGGATCTTTTGTCTCCTTAAAATGCTCTTTATATGCCAGCCACACCAGCGATGACCCTAAAAATGCTCCCAATATCTGAGCTACGATATATGGAAATACCATCCCCCATTCAAAAAGCCCGGCAACGGCAAGTCCAACGGTTACAGCGGGGTTAATATGAGCTCCGCTAAACTGCCCCATGGCAAATACGGCTACAAAAACTCCCATAGCCCACCCCCATGTTATAACAATCCAGCCGCTACCGTTACCTTTTGTTTTATTCAGGATTACATTGGCAACCACCCCAGAACCAAATAACATTAGAATAGCCGTACCGATAATTTCTGCAATAATGGGAGACATACGTTTCGCTCAGATTTAGGTTTGTTTCTTATTGGATTGAGACTAATAAATGATTTTTTACGAAATAAAAAAAATCGGTTCAGCAAATAACCATGGATTTTGATTTTGTTGAAATCAATCTTGAAGCTTTACCATCATATCATCCAGTTCATATTGAGGTATGATATTCTCTCCGGATCTGTAAAACTGGTCCCTGATTTTTCGATGCTTATCTAGTGTATGTTGATAGAATTGTTGCAAAATCTCCAGTCTGTCACGAATAAAATCTTGCGTAAATCGCTGGTATTGCCTGCTCTGTAAACCCTCAAAAATGTCCAACAGATAATCCGATTCACCCAGAAACCATTTAACAACGACATCCCTCAACTCTGATGAAGTAATTTCACCATCTGAAAGTGGAAAGAAAAATGAGTATGGAGCTAAATTTCTTGTAAGCTTTACGGGCAGATGTTGAACCGGATCAGCGCATTTATAACGCATCCATAGTAAATGCAGCAGGGCTCCAAAAGATCTTCTCACTGTCAGGTGACCTTTAAAACAGCCAAAAAGATACTCCTCATTGCCAGCTGCTCGTTCAGGCTGCAAATCTTTATCTATGCAATCAGAGGCAAACAGGTTTTTATGTACTGAGTGTGCTCGAAACTCTCTGTCCGGATTCATAGAGAGAAGGAATATTACTCCATCAGGACAGATTTTCAGGCGGATGTAGTAGTACGTTTCTATCGATTTATTGGCATGATTATAAAGAGGCCTGAATTTTCTTATGAGTCGATTTTCTTCTAAAATTGCCTCTCTTTCTGATTCAAAAACGGCTATCTCCCAGGAAGTGATCATTCGGATAAGCCGGGACTCTTTTCTGCTGCAAAACCCGACTCTTTTTGTGCGATAGGAAAAGAGCCGATTCCTCAGATTTTTTGATTTTCCAACATAAATCAGCTCATTGTTACTGTTATAAAACCTATAAATGCCCGGACTGTTAGGAACATCAGAAAAGAGATCACTACCAAATTTCGCTTTTAAAAATGGCTCAGCCGGGAAAAGTGTCTGTTGTAACATGAGTGAGATTTTTGATTCCGTAAATCAAAAATCTAAAAAAGACCTATGACAACCTGTTGTCATCTCCTACTCATAAATCCAGAATATCATATGCTAATTACCGCTAAACACGCCGATAAGAAACGAAATGTGGTCAGAAAGCTCTGTTTGGATTAATTCAGCCCCTTTTTGAATATCTTCTCTCGGCACATTCGCAGCGAATCGTTTGTCTTTCAGCTTTTTTCGAACGGACTTTACCTTCATATCATCAAACCCATTAGGGCGCATCAGGGCTACGGCATTCATAAATCCGGAAATTTCATCACAAGCAAAAAGATATCTCTCCAATTCGCTTTCGGGCTCTTTTCCGGTTCGTTCCGGAGCATGGGCATTGATTGCAGCTATCAATTCGGTGGGATAGCCGAGTGGTGGCAGGATTTCATGAACTGCTTTTTTAGGATGCTCATCCGGATATTTTTCCCAGTCTAAGTCATGCAGCAGACCGGCAGACCACCAAATATCGATCTCTTTTTCTGATTTATTCAATGATTCTGCATACGCTTCCATTGCAGTAGCAACCATTTCAGAGTGCTGTAGAAGGCTATCCGATTCTATATATGAATAGAGCAGTTTCTTGGATGAATCTCGTGTGGGGATCTGCTGTATCATACTTTGAACTCTTTAAGCACTTCCTGTGCTACCTTTCGATTGTACTCAAATGCAAAGTTTTTGTAATTAATCATATCCACAATCGTACCGATAAAACACAATCCTGCAGTAAATACAAACAGGATTCCCATTCCAATCTGCCCTATAAAAAACCGGTGAATACCGGCAACACCAAACAAACCAATTAAAGCAAGAACCAGCAGCAGAACAGGATCTCTCCTTCGTGATCTGTATATATTTGCAAACATTTTTGCCTCATCATCGGCCATGTCTTCAATAATTATGCTAATGTATTGCGATTCGTCTCCCTCGAGTTCAGGCAGCAGTTCAAATATTTTTTTCATGATTCATCTCCTTATTAACGTTTTTATTTCTTTTCAATATCGAACCGATTCGTCCCAAAAGTATCAGTACAGCTAAAATTCCTGCCGGGTGCATCGTTAGTGATGCCATCAAATCACCCCGAAACAGATATGCCACGGATCGTCCCAATCCGCAGCCCGGGCAAAATGTAAAACCAAATCTATCGATAATGCAAAAAGATGCACGTTCGGCTGTCGGATCTATTGCAGCCATGAGAATAAGAGCGGCCGCTAAAACAAGCCATTCAAAATGCAAAAAAAAGTAATATTTGTATGAACGTGACCGCAATTTACCGATGTTTGTGTTGTAGGCATTAAGACATATAAAAAAAGAACTCTTTATGAAATCAACAATACGTAAGTTCTCCATCAAAGTTTACCTGTTGCCACTGCTTTTTTTCTCACTAACTGCTGAACTGTACTCGCAAGAATCTGCATCAGATACCCTAACGGTTATCCTCGATCAGATTCAGGTTGAAGCTGCTCACTCCTCGATCACGATTGGAAGATCACCGGTTTCAGTCAGTTACCTCAACAGGACAGATGCCGATGTAACCGCGCGCCCTGCTGCAACCATGGATGAGCTTACGTTTACCCTGCCTGGTATCTGGATAAGCAATCGGGAAAATGCAGCATTGGGCGAGAGAATGACCATTCGCGGCATGAGTTGGAGAAGCCCGTTTGGGTTGCGCGGTGTTATGGTGGTTCTGGATGACATACCCCTTACCGTTGCCGACGGACAAACCATCATGAATATGGTAGACCCTGCTATGGTACAATCCATTGAGCTTCTGAGGGGGCCTTCTGCCACGTATTGGGGGAACAGCAGTGGAGGTGTAATCTATATGCGAACCCGCCCCCCGGCAGATTCTCCCAGATTGATGCTGAGAAGTTATGGCGGTGCGTACAATACCATGAAATACGAAGCTCGATGGCATGACACCATTGGTGGTGTGCGATGGAATGCCTACGGGTCCTATTATGAATCAGAAGGGTTTCGGGATCACAGTGCTTCAGAACTGATAAGAGCGGGTGTCTCTGCCGGTTTTGATCTGTCTCAAAATTCATCCCTCGAAACCAGAATTGCTTTCTCCGGAATGCCCAAGGCTGAGCACCCTGGCTCACTGCCTGCAGATTTAGCATCTGAAAGTCCATCAATGGCATGGCCTGCTTTTGTTGATGCGGGCGCCGGCAAAGACTTTATGCAGTGGATGGCTTCAACAAGATATCTCTATGATACGGGTTCCGGTCTGCTGACTGTCTCTGCACATGGTACACTACGCGACTTTAACAATCCGCTACTACCCAATGTTGGCTACATCATTGTAGATCGTGTTGCCGGTGGTTCGAGAGCAACCTACGATTTCGACACCCTGCCATTCAACCTTCAGATCGGGGGCGAACTTAAATTTCAGCGAGATGAACGCGAACAGCGTAACAATGTAAATGGCAGTCCCGGCGATCAACTCAGTATCGATCAAATTGATAATGTATCCAGCCAGGCACTGTTTGCCCAAACATCATTTGAAATAGACAGGCTCACATTAAACGTTGGGCTGCGGGCAGACCGAATGGTTTTTGGAGTTGATGATTTTATTGAAAACGAAAACTCAAGCCGCTCATTCTTTACAATCAATCCAAGTGTAGGCCTCAATTACAACCTGAATAATGCTCGCTTATTTGCAAGTTTAAGTTCCTCATTTGATGCACCCACAACCACAGAATTTAAAAACAGGCCCGGTGGTGGCACCGGATTTAATCCCGATCTGCTGCCGGAACGTACCGTTGGCATTGAAACCGGAATCCGCGGTACTGCAAACAGCACCCGGATAGAGTATGATTTTACACTTTTCGGCCTGAACATCACCGATTTGATCGTGCCATTTGAAGAGATAGATGGCGGTCCTACGCTCTTTCGGAATGAAGGCAACACGGTTCATTATGGGCTTGAATCTCACGTACGGTTTTATCCTTCCCAAAGATACTCTGTTGATTTTATGTACACTTGGATTAACGCAGAGTTTGCAGACGGCGATTTTGAAGGCAACGAAATTCCCGGTGTGGCACCACACAGAATAGGGACAATGATTTCTGCCCGATTCGGAGAACACACAATTGGTACAGATGTTGAATGGATAGGAGAATATTACGCCGATAGCGCCAATAGCACAAAAAACGATTCCTACCTTCTTGTAAACGGACGATGGTCTTTCTCAGGGCTGAATTTTGAAACCTGGAGACTTCAGCCATTCGTGTCGGTTCATAATATTCTGAACCAGCGCTACAATACCTCTGTATCGGTAAATGCTTTTGGCGGCAGATTTTTTGAGCCGGGTAGTGGCAGAAATGTACGAGCAGGCTTAAGATTAGATATACTCTGAGTTTAACACGAGAAATTGAGCTGATTACGCACAAGTTTATCCTTAAAAATATCAAGGGGTTTTACACATTTTATAAACTTTATTGCTAAAAACAATCCTCTGAATTATCTTAGCCGATGATGGTTATGATTTTTACTCATTAAATCATGCTGTTGTTAACTATCAATGGGAACTTAGTTGGGAATTAATTATGGAAAACCGTGAAGTTGGAACTGTTAAATGGTTTCATAATGGCAAAGGCTACGGATTTATCACCAGAGAAGGTGGCGAGGATGTATTTGTGCACTATTCAGAAATACAGAGTGACGGCTTTAGAAAGCTGACTGAAGGGGAAAAAGTGGAGTTTACACTTGCTGATGGAGACAAAGGGCTCCAGGCAAAGGAAGTGATTCCATTACAATAATTATCGGGCATCACACAGATTGTATCAATTCTATTAGCACATCTTTCTCATTGTAATGCAATGGCTTAAGCATGTTACTGTTGATCTGATTGCAACCATTGTTATTGCGCTTGTAGTGTTTTTTGAAGAAACCGTAGTGCTGGAGTATGTTCTATACACATACACAGTGCTCATGGTTTTAGCCAGATCTTTTACACTATTCAGCAGTGATTTCAGGCAAATTACCAGAAAAAAAGTATCCCAGGCACCTGACTGGATGTACCACTTGCTGTATGCACTGAACGTGATTTTTCTTGCCTATGGTACCTATTTCATCACTGCAGCAGCATGGGTATTTATTTGGGGGGTAGCTGCATATATATCCCATCGAAAGCAGCTTTAGTCAGGTAATTCATAGCAGAAATCATTCAAGAATATTCTCCTCTCTATAATGAATGCCACTGCGTTCCGTTTTGTTCTCAGAATTAAACAGAATTCTATGAATATGAAAAAATTGTATCTACTATCTTTTGCAATCATATTATTTGCAGCATGTCAATCTCAGGGACAGAATCCCGTTGTAAATGAGGAAGATCACTTACATTTTTTAAACCAAATCACATATCAATCCGCCATGGCTGATTCAGTAAATAACGAAAAAGTAGAACGCAGTGAAGAAGAATGGAGGCAGAGATTGTCTTCCGAAGAGTATCGTGTCCTGAGAAATAATGGCACTGAAATACCTTTCATGAACAAATACAACAGCCATTACGAAGATGGTATTTACATATGTAAAGGTTGCGGACAGCCACTGTTTCACTCAGAAACGAAATATAACAGCCGCTCGGGATGGCCCAGCTACTGGGCACCCATCAGAGAGGACGCCGTAGATGAAAAAGAGGACAGAAGCTTTTTCATGGTTCGAACCGAAATTGTTTGCAGCAGGTGCGACTCTCATTTGGGCCATGTTTTTGATGACGGCCCGGATCCAACAGGTCTTCGCTACTGCATGAACTCAGCCGCATTACACTTTGTACCAAAAGGAGATAGCGAAGAGTAAATTGCAAAATAGACTGTTGTCAATTCATCTTGAATTGTTATTATTGACTCTCAATCAATAATAACTCAATCCGGCCTGATGAACGACCAACATTCGCGAAGAGCACGCCAGCTTGTTGAAGCAAAATTCGATCCACGTTTAAAAACGTACAGCTACGTTGGCGGTATCATTCTTTTCATAGTCACTATTTTTGGAATTGTACTGTTACCATTTTGGCTGATTTTCGGAAAAATCTACATCGACAAACACTTTAACAGCCTGTACTGTGAGCTTACAACGCGGGCTCTCCATTTCAAGAAAGGTGTTTGGTTTCAGACTGAACGCACCGTACCGCTCGATAAAATTCAGGATCTCACATTTAAAGAAGGACCTATTTTACGCTACTTCGGCCTCAGCTATCTTAAAATTGAAACGGCAGGGCAAAGCGTTCAGGGGGCCGCGGATATGTCTTTAACCGGAATAATTGATGCACGAAAGTTCAGAGAGATGGTGCTCGATCAAAGAGATGAAATTACGGATAAATCTCCCGATAGTGCCCAAACGCAATCAGCCGATGAGAATGATATTATCCCGCTTCTTAATGAGATTCATAAAACGCTAAAAAGCATCGAATCCAAAGTAGGCTAAGCTGCTTTAGTGAAGAATGGTTTTCGATGCAATTTTTCTGTTATAGATTTTAAACAGAAACATCATCACTCCCCACTGAACAAGTACAGTTGCCACAGAAAACGGACTCAGTGGATTGTACCATGAATCGGGTGCAAAACTGGTTGCACTCAGATAAATCCACCAGCTGAGAAGAGTAATTACCTGTACCGGAATCAGATATTTGATCACAAATACCCACCATTTACCAAGCTTCACTCTGCTTTCTTCAGTATTAACGAGAGTTTTCCTGAATTTATCAGCCCCAAAACTGATCACAGCAAACGAGATAAACCCACCGGACAGCATCAAACCCACACCCCAAACAAAATCCTGATTTGCGAAAATATCCAGTGAAATTGCGGAAGGAAGCCCGAATATAAATCCTGCAGTACATACACCAATAGTAGCTTTTTTACGGGTGATCCCCATGTCAACGAAAACCTTTGTGGCCAGCTCAATCATTGAAATGAGTGAGCTAAATGCCGCAAATGTCAATCCCAGGAAAAAGAGGATTGCAAAAAACTTCCCACCTGCCATATCACTGAAAAGCTGAGGCATCCACATAAATGTGAGGCCTGTGGATGCCGGTCCTGACTCTTTCATCACATCCAGAATCTCACTGTCGCTCATTTGTGCACCTAAAGTGCCAAAAACCGTGGAAAAAATAATCACTGCTGCAACAAGCGAAACCATATTATTTCCCAGGCCTGTCTGGAATGCACTAATGGTGATATCATCTTTTTTACGCATATATGCACCGTAAGTAAGGATCAGACCCCAGGCAGCGCCGGTATCCCACGCATTTTGTGTAAGTGCTTCAAGCCATAAACCGGGTTGCTTCAGCGTGGCCCAGTCAGGCGTAAACAGATAGGCTACACCCGCACCGCTGTTTGGTAAAGAGAGTGCTTTGATAAGCGATATTACCAGCACCAGTAACAAAGAAGGTATCAAAATCATGTTAATACGCTCAATGCTTTTAACGCCTTTCAGGATAATCAGGCCGCCAAAGAAGATCATCATCGCATGAAAAATGGAAGGGAGAGTTGAGCCTTGAAATCCATTCCATACAACATTGGCCTCTTCAACATTTTGCGGCAGAGCGGATATAATCGATTCGATGAGGTAATATGCACACCAGCCCGCTACAACACTATAATAGAACATGATTGCCGTTGCCACAAAACCCACAAAAGATCCCATCCATGCGAACTTCTCTCCTGCCATCTTGATGTAAGATCCTATCACACCTTTACGGCCATTTCTCCCGATGCCATATTCGGCAATAATCAACGGGATTGACCAGATAAAAAGAAATACAATCCAGGCTATTAAAAAGGCACCTGCTCCATCTTCGGTTCCATTTTGAGCTGCAATCCGCGGGAAGCGCCAGATGTTTCCCGTACCAACTGCAATACCAAGAACGCTTAGAATGAGTCCCCATTTAGTTGCAAAACGTTCACCCGTCTGTTTTGAGCCTGAATTCATCTTTTCGAATTTTTTTAATTTGTTCGCTCCGTTGATAACCAATTTTCAACTTTTATACAACCACCTCTTACATCAATTTATATTTCGGTAAGTTTTTAAATCTTATGAAAACTGCACTATTTGAAGAATTATTGCGCTTTCAAAGACTGATTCGGTATCTTGTCACGTTCTGAACTTTTTCAGAAATAACTCATTCCGATTCATCGTTTACAACCATTTAAAGACGCTGTAATCACACAGATTTAATACGCAACTGTAAAAGCCGAGCATGAATTTTTCGACTATTTTCGCACAGCATAAAACGCGGAATATCTTTTTTGCTACAATCAGTTTCACTTATGCATTTATTATTTACAGCCTTACCGTTGCTCCAACGGCCTCCTTTTGGGATCCGGCTGAATATATTGCCATCTCTCATACCCTTCAGATAGCTCATCCGCCGGGCTCGCCATTTTTCGCAATTGTGGGAAGGGTAGTTTCGATGTTTATGCCTACCGAATATGTAGCGCTAAGCATTAACATGATCAGTGTAGTAGCCTCTTCATTCACCATTATGCTGCTCTATCTGATAGTAGTTCAGCTGATTAGCGAATGGCGCGGATCCCCCGATAAAATGGATTTCATGGACCTTGTAGGTCTGTATGGTGGCGGGTTGTTTGCTGCACTAACATTTACAGTTACCCACACTCAGTGGTTCAATGCCGTTGAAGCAGAAATGTATGCTTCATCCATGTTCTTTACGGCACTTGTTGTATGGATGGCTTTGCAATGGTCTGCCAACCACGACAAACCCTACTCGGAGCGCTGGCTGGTTCTCATTGCCTATATGTTTGGGATTGGGATTGGTGTTCACCTGCTCAATCTGCTTGCCATCTTCTTTGTGGCGATGATTTTTTACTTCAAAAAGTTTGAATTTTCGATTCTTACGTTTCTATATATGATGGGAATTTCCATCATTGGGTTTCTGTCGATCTATCCGGTTACTATTATATTCCTTCCCAATTTTGCAGGGCAAATTGGCGGGGCTACCTATGGATTAGTTGGTCCGCTTTCATTCGTTATACTTTTCGGTTTAGCCGTAGCATTCGGAGTGTACTACACCCACAAAAAAGGGCACCGTATTGCCAATCTGGTTCTGCTCTCATATGCGATGATTATGATCGGGTACTCCAGCTATGCACTCGTAATGATCCGTTCACAGGCCGAACCACCCATCGATGAAAATGATCCCTCAACAGTTGAAGCATTTGTTAGTTATCTGAGCCGTGATCAATACGGCACAGCCCCGCTCCTTACAGGGCCCACATTCGACAACAGAACCGGCACTATTGACCGCTCAACGGAGAAACTCTTTCCGCGCCGCCATTCATCACAGCCGCACCATCTCGAGTATTACGCAAATTTCGATTCAGATCTGGATTATTTCCTTGGCTACCAGGTAAACCACATGTATATGCGCTACCTGTTCTGGAATTATATAGGTCGTGAAGCAGATATTCAGGATACTGGCTGGTACTCCGGATTTTCAGACACGAGGCATAAAGATAATCCGGCAAATTCGGGTTATTTCTATCTGCCATTTTTGTTTGGTTTGCTTGGTATGCTGTTTCACTTTAGGCATGATTGGCGCAGGGCACTATCTGTTTTGGCGCTTTTTATACTTACAGGACTGGCTATTATTTTCTATCTCAATCAGACCCCATTTGAACCGAGAGAAAGGGATTACGCCTATGTAGGTTCGTTCTTTGCATACGCAATATGGGTAGGCTTAGGGGCAACCGGCCTCATCGAAATGCTCAGGAGTCCACTGAAAAATAGTAAACCGGCAGCTTTTGCTACACTTGGTGTTATATTTTTTGCCGTACCCGGCTGGATGCTGCACCAAAACTGGCCCAGCCACGATCGCAGTGAGCGATATGTAGCACGTGATTATGCTTACAACCTGCTAAACTCTGTTGAACAAAATGCCATACTCTTTACAAATGGCGATAACGATACCTTCCCGTTATGGTATTTGCAAGAGGTTGAAAGAGTGCGGACAGACGTTAGAGTGGTAAACCTCAGTTTGCTGAACACCGATTGGTACATTAAACAGATGCGGGACAGGCAAACGCACGAGTCTCTGCCCCTGCCAATAGATCTCACCGATGAAGAGATTGATGAGCTTACATCAACACTCGAATTACATATGCCGGGCGAAATATCCATACCTGTTCATAAAGATTTTCTCCGCTCTATTTTTGAAGCTGATCCTTCACAAATTGAGGATACAACAGGAACCTTCTTCCGTCAGGGACTTTTACCTGATGGCATTCAAATGTCGCAAATGTTGCACAACCAGATTTTAATGGCCACTCCATACTCTCTGCCGGTGGATGAGCTGGATGATGAAGTGCGATGGTATCTGCAAGGCAGGTCTGCCGGGCGTGATGGACAGGGTAATGAACGTTTCTACCTGCAAACACAGGATAAAATGGTTATCGAAATATTGAGCAACAATAAGTGGCTCAGGCCGGTCTATTTTGCCAACACTGTTGCCAGAAGCGGCCAGCTTGGTTTGGATGATTATTTCCAGTTCGAAGGAAAAGCGTTTCGCGTAGTACCGAAAAAACGGGAAGCCGGTCCTTTTGGGCATATTGATCCGGAAGTACACGCTGAAAGACTTGGCAGTTTCCGGTTTGAGCGCTGGAACTCCCCTACTGTTTACTTTGATGAGAATATCAGGCGAATGCTTGGCAATTATCGCTACGGTTTTACACAACTTGCCGATGAATTCATCAGCCGGGGTGACTACGAATCGGCAGCATACTGGCTGAAATATGGCGAAGATAATATTCCATTCAGAACCATAGAGCACGACTGGACTGTTGCCACGCTCTATGCATTCAGGTATATGCGAGTGGGTGAAGAACTGAGAGCCAATAATCTTGCATTCTTTATCGCCGAACGGCTGAAACATGATCTTCGGTACGACATCAAAGACCTTGATGAGGTTGAAGATAAAATCAGCAAGTTAGAAGAAGATATTCGACAGGCACGCTCGCGGGCTCGAACAGATAGAGCTCAATCATTACGAAACCGGCAGGACAGACATGCAAGAAAACGAGATTCCATCATACAAGATGTAAGTTTTTCTGTGAGCCGGTTAACCATTCTTCAGAATGTATTTTTTGAAAATGAAGATGAGGCCACAGCAGAAATGCTTCGGTTTGATGTTGAAACCATCACAGGCGGAAGGCTCGGCTTACCTGAAACAATCGAAGAAAGCCGCCAGCAAATTCGCCAGTTTGGCCTCGGATTTTAAACAATTTATCAACCTGAATGCGAATACACTTTTTTTTGATAATTCAAATCAGGAATAAATTTAAAATCAATAAATCTGATTGTATATTATAGTTCACCGCATTCTCCAAACCTGCAATTCATGATACACGAATTTACTGAAGAGAATATCTTATCCATTGGAAAGGTACTTGGCTGTTCACCAAAAAAAATAGGGACAGAAATGTATCGCCTTGAAATGGTAAATGAAGAGGATAACCGAAAGCTTGCCCTGGAAATCCAGCTGGGTTTAGTAATTGATAATAAACCTATGAATATGGTTTCTGTCTACTCCGGCAGCACGTTTATCCAGCTGCACAACTGCACAGCATTTGTTGCCAGTGAGATGCTTCGTCAGGTAACGTTTTTCGGCAAACAGGGTGGCAATACCTCCGGTTTGATTGTTGAGCAGGGCGCCGGATGCAGTATTTATGCAAACGTTCATGATTCCGTGCTGTCCGGTGATTTTACGAAGCTCCCCGAAGATGTAATGATGTGCGGAGTTGCCCTGTCTCTCACCGAGTCACTCGATACGGATGATTTTTCATTCGACGATGGCAACATTTCCTGACATACCTACCGGTAACGATCTCCCAAAACTCACACTATCGAACCCTTCCGGAGAGCCCCTCCCGATAAAGGAACCGGATCTTGAAACGCTCATCTCTCTCATCGAAAAAAACGAGAATGTTACATTTAGTGAGATTGAGCTGGTATATGTGGATGAGGAACACATCATAAACGTGAACAAAGAGTATCTTGGCCGGGATTACGTTACTGATATCATCTCATTCCGGTATGATGAGAATGAATCCGGCAGTGCTATTGAAGGCACACTTTTTTGCTGTGCGCCTCGTATCATCGAACAAAGTGAAGAAGCCGGCTCATCACATGAAAGTGAATTTTACAGAATTTTTATTCACGGTCTGCTCCACCTTGCCGGGTATAATGATCAAGCCAACGATGAAAAAGAGACGATGACACGCCTGGAAAACAGCTACCTGAAACAGATAGGCATGGAACCGTGAATCAATCTGTATACACACTTCTTATCGTTGAATCGCCTGTTTTGGCATCCGTAATCCAGGAAGTGGCACCTCAGTCGATCTATGCCATTGCAACAGGAGGTTATTGCTGGCATCCGCAGTATAATGCAGAAAAAAACAGCCTCACACCCAAAGCTGACCCTGATAAAATCGACATTCGGCGCGAATTAAAGGAGCAGGCACAATGGGCCAATAACGTTATTATTGCTACCGACAGTGATCCATCAGGTGATTTTATAGCATGGTCGGTGGCTAAATTTTTAAAAAGATCTGCAATCCGGCGGGGACAGATTCAGAGCCTGAGTAAAACCGGAATCATACAGATGCTGGAGGATGTTCGGGAAGTTGATATATCGTTTCTTGAATCGAGACTGAAAAATCTTTTCCTCATACAATCCGAATGGAATAAAGAAAAAAGTTTACCTCAGAAAGAACTTGCAGGACTCGTTTCACTGTTTGGTGCATCCGGAAATTTCATCCATTTTCTTGATGAGAACAATCATCTTTATCGAAGCTCCTCACCGGTTTTTTGTGAACCTGATGAACTCATACCACTAAAACGGTCACCAGAAAAGCAGTTTCGTATTACTGAACCACTTTCCACGTTCGACCTTCTTGAAAAAAATTCAGAAAAATCCATTACTGCAGGATACAATGAAGCGCAGGTTTTGCTCCAGCGTCTGTTCCAGACCATTCTGCCAAACTCCGGAAAATCGTTGATTAGTTACCCCAGAAGTTCTGCCAACTCTTTTTACGGCCAAACCTGGGAGAATTTCAGAGTTCAGTTTTTGAGTGCTTCGCTAACAGGAGAGCTGAAACCCAACTTTTTACAGGAAACAGCGTCCATTGAAGAACCCCATGAAAGTATCTATCCGCTGAATTTGGGAGTTACACCTGAAATTGTCTCAGGAGAGTTGTTAAAGTCATTGGCTGACCTCTATAAGCTGATCTATTCTCACACCCTGGAAGCTATCAAAATCCCGGAAATGCTTAACAGTTCGTTTGAAAATGATCTGAAACCCGAGGTTTACTTTTACCCGGAAGGTGATGCTGAATCTGAATCCAATAACCGGACTCTGAGGCCATGTATTACGGTTGGAGATTTGGGCAGAAGACTGTTTGATCTTGGAATTGCAAGGCCATCAAATTTTGGAGAAAAGCTGGACTCCTGGATAGAAAAAAAATGGATTTCATCTGATAAAAATGTTGTAACGGCACTTCAGCCTGTTAAAACTTTGGGGAACCGCTCTGCAGATCTACAGCGGATACTTGTTGATTTAAAAAGCCTTGAAGACAGAATTTCTCTTTCACCTGAAACTGTGCGTGGTATATTAACGTCATAAATGTTCAGACACCAATCTACTTCTCATTGGCTATTACATGAACGATCTGCAAAAACCAGTAAATAATGATACCGGTAAAGATGAAAATCACTTTTCCCGGCTGGGTACCATTCTGGCTTCCTATCTTGAGTTTGATAAAGATGATAAAGAGAAATCTTCTGTATTAAAGCCTGCACAAAAACCCAAAGCGCCGGCCATACTCCGCTACCTCAAACCTGTTCCATGGCTTTTAGTTGGCCTCTTCCTCTTCTCTTTTTACTGGGATTTTCCCGGATATACGACAACACTTTTTGGGTTTCCACTGCTTTTTGAGGGGTTATTGAGAATCATCTCAGTGAGCGGAATGATCGGTTTTCTTACAAACTGGATTGCAATAACTATGCTCTTCAGGCCGCTAAATAAACGCCCGCTTCTTGGCCAGGGGCTGGTTCCGGCACATAAAGAACGTATTGCTTACAGGCTGGCAACTGCAGTATCAGACGATCTGATTAACCCGGAGCTCATCAAGAAAAAAATTGGCGAGTCGAAAGCCATCAGCCGATATCGGAAAATGGCTATTCGTCATGTTGAAAGGGTTACCGCAAAACAAGAGTTCAGGGAAGATTTGAAATTGTGGCTTTTAGATTACATCAAGTCGATGATTGAGAATCCAGAGTTCAGGAAGAAAGTGAGCAGCCATCTGCTGAATGAACTGGATGATGCCCTTCAGGATAAAATTCTGGAACGTGCTGCACTCAAAACCTACACCTATTTCAGGGGACAGTCACTGCAAGAGTTTATCGAAGAGTTGCTGGAAAAAGTACCTGTATCGGCCGAGAAAAACATCGGATTTGTGGAGGAATATCTGGATGAACTCCCCAACTCCATCCATGCAAACAGTGAAAAAATAGATGAGCTGATTACAACAGCACTATTCAAACTAATCAATCAGCTGAATGTTCAGCACCTTGTTGAGGAAAATCTCAGAAAATATGATCAGCAGAAACTGGAATCGATGATCCGTAACGCAACGAACGAACAGTTGAAAACCATACAGTACCTTGGAGCAGTATTGGGCACCATTGGTGGATTTGTAATTTGGGAACCTATCCTCAGCCTATTTGTACTCGGTGTGCTTTTTGGCTCTGTCTATCTGCTTGACCAGTGGTTGTATCAATAAACTAAAAAATGGGTGCAAGCAACCTGCCTGTACCCACTTCTGTTCGTTTTTAGATACCAAATATTTATTCAGCTTCCTGAATGTCGATTTTTTCGATCTTGTCACCCTGCCGAATATCATCAATCACATCGAGGCCGCTCACAACTTTTCCAAATACGGTATGATTTCTGTCAAGATGGGCTGTGTTTTTTCTGCTGTGACAGATAAAAAACTGTGATCCACCTGTATTTCGTCCGGCATGTGCCATAGAGAGAACACCTCTGTCGTGATACTGATTTTCTCCATCCAGTTCACAGTCAATTTTGTAGCCCGGGCCACCGGTACCATCACCCTTTGGGCACCCGCCCTGGATCACAAAATCAGGTATTACCCGGTGGAAGGTCAGCCCGTCGTAAAAACCTTTTTTCGAAAGATTCACAAAATTTTCTACTGTACCGGGTGCATCTTCGCTGAAAAACTCAACTTCCATGTCCCCTTTTTCTGTTCGTATTGTTGCTTTGGTCATATTTTTAGATTGTGTTTAATAGCCTTTGAATCGGCAATAAAGATAGCAGTACTTTTTGCAACTTTCCCGACAAAAACGGCAATATCATCTCATCCACTCTATTTCATTTATTTTGAGAAATATCATGATATTGCAGGCGGAACATCAACCGGTTTCGTTAGTACATATATGCTGATTGGAATTCAATAAAACTATGAGCAAGAAAAAGGTACAATCAAACAAAAAGTGGTTTCTGAAGATTGTGGCAGGTATTTCAGCTGCAGTACTTCTGTTTGGCACCATCTATCTTATTTTAATCTGGAATGGGTTCTTCGGGCCGGTTCCTGATACAGCAGAACTCACAGAGATCAGAAATCAGCAGGCATCTCAAATCTACTCGGCTGATGGACGCCTAATTGGGACGTACTATCTGCAAAATCGAGCTGAAGTAAATCTTGAATCTGTAAACCCTGTGGTTATTGATGCACTTCTTGCCATCGAAGATGTTCGCTTCTACAGCCATAACGGTATCGATAACCGGGCACTTGCGCGAGTTGCTGTACGATCTCTCCTGTTGAGACAAAATGCCGGAGGGGGCAGCACCATAA
>JAFIES010000140.1 GCA_020832415.1 Balneolaceae bacterium
GAAAATCGGCCACCGCCTGACGTTTGATCTGTTTACTAAATGTACGACGTTTATTGAGTTTTCGTGTGTTCATAACTTGTGGGTTTAATACGGTCAAGCTATGTTAGGGATGGACAGATGAAGTGAGTGTTTGAAAAGAACAAAACCTGATTTATGGTTACAGAGTGATGAAAAAAAATCACTTCGACATTCGGTGTTCATCATTCAAAATTCTACATTCAATCCCGGTGTTCATCATTCGAAATTCTACATTTCCAGCCCTCTACTCCGGTCCGCCCATTAGCGGCTCATTAATTGCACGGATACTTGAGTTTGGCAGGCCTTCGGGATTGTTGGCCTTGCTCAGTTCAAGGGCATCGATTACTATTTTCAGGTGCATCTCTTTTGAGTTCTCGTAAAAGGTTTGTGCAGCACCGCTCAGCTTGGGTTTCCCGTGAAGAGGTTTATCGCTAACGCAGAGCAGTGTGGCAAAAGGCACCCGATACCGGTATCCATTGGTAGCAACAGTGGCCGACTCCATATCCACTGCAAGGCTGCGACTAATGTGAATCTGCTCAACGGCTCTTTTCTTGATAAACTCCCAGTTTCGGTTTGCAGTGGTATATACGGTTCCCAGGCGATATGTAAGAGAGTATTTATCTAAAGTTTCCTTGAGATATACGTTGAGCATATGGTTAGGAGTAATAGGTATATTGAGAGGCAGAATATCATCCAGAATTTTATCCTCACGCATAAAACCGGTTGCCAGCACAAAATCCCCAATTTCCTGGTGATTTCGCAACCCACCGCAGTGTCCCACCATAACCAGTGCATCAGGGCGCAGTACGGCAACATGATCGGAAATGGTTTTTGCGTTCGACGGACCTACCCCGATATTTACCAAAGAAAAACCTTTATTATCGGGCAATTTATGATGATACGCAGGCATCTGTACAGATCTGTCCGGTTTTATACAATCGGGGTAGAGATCCTGAAAAACCTCAATATGCATGTCGTAATTGGTGAATAAGATGTATCGCTGAAAATCTTCGGGCTTTGTGCCGGTATAGTGCTCGAGCCGGTTCAGGGAGATATCAATCCGCTCCGGGCTGAACAGGAATAGTTTTTTCTGAGTAATGTCCCACTCATCTTCATCGGCATTGTCGAACAGAACGGGATCATTCATTTCAACACGCGGCCGTGATGGAAACAGTGTGATTTCTGCACCCTTTTCGAGCAGTTTTTTAATTTCCCGCTTCAGATACCATCGGTAGGCTCCCGGCAGAGCCATCTCACCGGCAATAATTGGGTTGTGTTCCGACCATGATCGTTTCACCATCAGTTTTGGATAGTCGCCCTCGAGGTATATCTTCTCCATCATATCGCAGGCATTCTCTACGATTTGATTAAGTTCTGTTTCCCCGGAATACTGTTTATTTGATATCTCCAATTTTTTACTCATAACCCTTATGTATGTCTGATCTGTTTACGTTCTCAAAACCGAAATGGAATGTGGTGGAAGATAAGAAAGTCTTTGAAACTCCCATTTTTTCTCTTCACGAAATTGAGCTTATCCCCGATAAAATTGAGAATACTCACCCGTTCTATGTGCTCAATGCACCCGAGTGGATCAATGTGATTGCCCTCACAGCTGATCATGAGATTGTGCTGGTTGAGCAATACAGGGCCGGTATAGACGAAGTAACACTTGAAATACCTGGGGGCATGGTGGATAGGGGAGAATCTCCTGCTGAAGCCGCCCAAAGAGAACTCCTGGAAGAGACAGGCTTTCGTTCAAAATCATGGACTTTTCTTGGTAAAACCAGTTCAAATCCGGCTATACTTTCCAACTATACGCACCTCTACCTGGCGGAGAATTGTGAAAAAACAGACAAACAACATACAGATGGCAGCGAAGATATTCGGATCCACAAAATGCCGATGAAAAACTTTTTAGAGTTGGTATCACGCGGTGTGGTTCACCACTCCATTGTGCTTGCAGCGGTAGCACAGTACCTGCTGAAAAAGGGTAAATAGAAGAGTTACGGCGGATTAAAAGGGTGTTATGAGCAGGTACTAAAAAACCTCTTTTTAAAATCAGTTGCCCTGTGAGTTGTAGAATGTGTATAATAAGAGTCTGTTTGACCTCCGGAATTACAGAACGAAACAGGCCGGTTTGAGGGTTATAGATGCCCAATTGAAAACCAAAAGAGTACTAAAATGATTGAAAAAGGAAATAAGATCGATACCAATATTACCCTCAGCGTTGTTGAGGATGGCGATGAAAAAGAGATAGCATTCAGCAATCTGCTTGATCGCCCTGCAATTGTATCCGTCTATATGAGAAACAATACAAGCGGGTGTGACAGACAGAATAAAAGCCTTGCTGAGCATGCATCATGGTTTGATGGAAAAGGATACAACCTGATTGCACTGAGCAAAGATACCTGTGGATCGCATAAGAATTACGCTGAAAAACTGAACATCAACTACACGCTTGCTTCCGATCCGGATTTTAAATTTGCCAAAGCAACCGATTCAATCGTTGAAAAGAAGATGTATGGCAAAACGTTTGATGCACCATCCCGCTCTGCGTTTGTGATAGATACAGATGGAACTGTTCTTGGAGTCATTCAAAAGATAGATACCAAAGCACACGCCGAAGAGTTGAAAGAGCTGGTTGAGGGATTGGATTAGAGACATTGAAGGCAGAAGACAGAAGACCGAAGATGGAATTCTGCCTTCGGTCATCTTTTACCCCCGGGCCAAGCATAAATTTTATTGAAACACATAGCATTACATGAAATCATTAGTCATTGTTGAGTCTCCAACTAAAACCAAAACCATTAAGAAGTTTTTGCCAAAGGGCTATACTGTAGACTCTTCAATGGGCCATATACGCGATTTGCCCTCTTCAGCCAAAGAGATTCCTGCCAAATATAAAAAAGAGCCGTGGTCAAATCTGGGTATCAATGTAGATGAGCGTTATGATCCGCTCTATGTTGTGCCTGCGAGCAAAAAGAAAGTTGTTAAAAGGCTGAAAGAGCTCTTGAAGGATGCGGATGAACTGGTACTTGCAACGGATGAGGATCGCGAAGGAGAGGCAATTTCTTGGCATCTTGTTGAACTTCTGAATCCAAAAGTGCCTGTGAAAAGAATGGCATTTCGGGAGATTACGAAAGAAGCGATTCAAAACGCGCTCGAAAATTTCCGTGAAATCGATATGAATCTGGTTCATGCACAAGAGACCCGGCGCATTATCGATCGCCTTGCCGGATACACCATCTCACCGCTGCTATGGAAAAAAATATCGCCGGGGCTGTCTGCCGGTCGTGTTCAGTCAGTAGCGGTTCAATTTCTGGTAGCCCGCGAGCGCGAGAGAATGAAATTCAAAAGCGGTACCTATTACGATCTGAAGGCTTCCCTTTCAAAGCAGAAAGATACGTTCCGTTTCAGTGCCGATCTTTCACACCTGAATGATAAGCGCCTTGCCTCCGGGAAAGATTTTGATGAAAACACCGGAAAGCTTAAAAAGCCCGACAGTGTTGTTCTGCTGGATGCAGAGAAAGCCGGAAATCTGCGCGACCTGTTGAATGAAGCAGGCTGGACAGTTACCAATATCGATGTAAAAACTCAGAAGAGAAATCCTTCTCCGCCATTCATTACTTCCACTCTGCAGCAGGAGGCAAACCGGAAGTTTGGGTTTTCTGCCAGAGACACGATGAGTGTTGCACAAAAGCTCTATGAGAAAGGTATGATTACCTACATGCGTACCGACTCGATGAACCTCTCGGGCCAGGCAATTGGAGCTGCGCGTGAAGAAGTTGAGAAGCAATATGGAAAGGAGTACCTATTTGAGCGGGTACGGAATTTTGGCAAAACAAAAGGAGCTCAGGAAGCGCACGAAGCTATTCGTCCGGCCGGCTCGCAGTTTGTTCACCCCGAAGAATCGGGTTTATCAGGCAGAGAGTTTAAGTTGTATGATCTGATCTGGAAACGAACTATTGCCACACAGATGGCAGAAGCTCAGCTGGAATTTACCAATATTATCATCACCGCTGAGAAGGATGATACACGTGCAGATTTTAAAACCAGCGGCAAGAAAATACTATTCCCCGGCTTTTTCAGGGCGTATGTGGAAGGTAGCGATGATCCCGAAGCAGCCCTCGAAACGCAGGAAATTTTTCTTCCTGAGATGAAGGAGGGAGAATCGGTAGAAATGCACGATCTCGAATCGATCTCTCACGAAACCAAACCACCGGCACGTTTTACAGAAGCTACACTGGTTAAAGAGCTTGAAAAGCGAGGTGTTGGCCGGCCAAGTACCTATGCGTCTATTATAAGCACCATTCAGGATCGCGGTTATGCCAGAAGTGATGGAAAAACACTGATTCCGAGTTATACAGCCTTCGCGGTAACGGAACTCCTTGAAGTGCATTTTCCGCATCTGGTTGATAGTGATTTTACATCCGATCTTGAAAACCGCCTTGATCAAATTGCCAAAGGTGAATTTGATCCGGTGAAATACCTGGATGATTACTACAAAGGCGAGAAAGGGTTGAAAAATCAGGTAGAACAACAGGAAGAACACATCGACCCTCAAAAAGCAAAAATGCTTAACTTGCCCATTGAAGATTTGAACGGCATGCAGGTGCATGTTGGCCGGTTCGGGCCATACGTAAAAACCAGTTCAAATGGTGAGGAGATAACCACATCATTGCCGGTTGACCTGGATCCCGGTGAACTATCCGCAAAAAAAATTAAAGAGCTATTGGTTGCAGAAAAAGAAGGCCCGGTTTCACTGGGTACACATCCTGAAAAAAATGAACCTGTGTATGTACTGAGCGGTCGGTTTGGCCCCTATGTACAACTTGGTGAGGTAACAGAAGAGAACAAGAAACCGAAACGGGTTTCTTTGCTGAAGGGTATGCAGCCTGCTGATGTTGACTTCGAAACAGCCCTGAAACTTCTTGAATTGCCAAGAACATTGGGTGAACATCCCGAAACAGGAAAAGTGGTGAAAGCCGGAATTGGCCGGTATGGGCCGTTTGTTCTTCACGATGGAACATTCAAATCTCTTAAAAAAGAGGATCATGTGCTCGAGGTTGGCCTCGACCGTGCAGTTGCACTCTTGAAAGAGAAAGGAAAAGGGCGCGGAAGCTCATCTGCCATTCAGGATCTGGGTAAACATCCTGAAACCGATGAACCCGTAAAAGTGATGGATGGTCGATATGGCCCATACATAAAATACGGCCGTAAAAATATTTCACTGCCCAAAGGCACCGATCCCGAAAAAGTTACGATGGGAGATGCTGTTAGACTGATAGAGGAGAAGGGTAAGAAATGACAAACACCCGGGTCAGGCAGTTTCTAACATGAGTTGCCTGAAAGCTGGGTTTCAGGGAAGAAATACAGGTTTACTGTTTCATTTTTATTCACTCCGGCCGTGAGAGACCAAACTCAGAAAAAAGGATGGCAACAGCTAAAAAAAATCATACCACCCCTATAACCATTATTGGGGGTGGAATTGGCGGATTATCACTTGCTAATACACTGGCACACTTTAACATTCAGTTCCAGCTCTATGAACAAGCTCCGGAACTAACTGACGTTGGAGCTGGTATCGGGCTTTCAGAAGCTCCTCTGAAAATTCTCGACAAACTTGGATTGGGGAGTGACATTGGGAAAGCAGGGGCGATTGTCAGGCACGTATATATGCCGGACAAGCAACTCAAAATTCGCAGAAAATTATCTGTTTCTTCAGAAACTATATGCATCCACCGGGCCCGGCTAATCGATATTCTTAAAAACAGGTTACCGGAATCGTGTATTCATCTATCCAAAAAAGTAACAGGCATTGATGTATCAAAGAGTGAAAGTACAATAACATTTAATGATGGCAGCCGGATTTCTACAGCATGTACGGTTGCGGCAGACGGTATTCACTCTGTTATACGACGCAAGTTACTGCCCCACATCAGGGTTCGTTACATCAATCAAACAATCTGGCGTGGAATTTCGGATCTTGCACTCCCTGAGCTGTTTAAAAACTCTTTTCTTGAAATATGGGATCAGCGCTTGCGCTTTCTGGTGATTCCGCTTGATGATGTCCAAACCCTTTGGCTTGCTGCAAAACCCGAACTGCCTGGCGGTAAAGATGATCCAAAAACCGTTCGCGAGGATCTGTTATACCTTTACCGGGATTTTCATCCGGCATTGAAAGACTTGATTCGTTCCTCAAAGAATGTTCTACGCAATGATATGAATGACCTCGGCACCAAAAAAAGACCTTGGTACGTAAATAGCGTAGTTTTTTTGGGAGATTCTATTCATGCCACTACTCCCAATCTGGCACAGGGTGGCTGCCAGGCTATTGAAGATGCATGGTGCCTGGCATTCTGTTTGGATAAACATGGAACCGACTATCAAAAAGCTTTTCAAGCCTATCAGAATGTGCGTGAAAGCAAAGTGATGAATATAGTGAAAACGTCATGGGTTTTTGGGAAAGCAGCGCACTCAAAAAACCCGCTGTTTCACTATGGATACCGGAGTATCCTTACCCATGCACCAGAGTTTTTCCTCCGCAGGCAGGAGAGCTTTTTGAATGATCTGAGCTATCTTCAGAAGTTGTAATAACTGCTCAGGTATAATATCATTCGATACCAAATCAACTCATCAGTAATGATTACCCAAGCAACTCTTTCACATACTCATTACCCGGATCCATTTTCAGAGCCTGCTCGTAGTAGGTTTTTGCTTTTTCATCGTGGCCGCCTTTTTTCATGAGATCGCCCATGAGGATCCAGTTTTCCACATCTCTGGGTTCGGTGCGTATTCTGTCGAGCAGATAAGTGATGGCCTCGTGGCCTTTGCCGGTCATCAGTTTGTAGAGTACAAGGTTCCTGTGTGCTGAGGCCAGATTATCGAGAGAGATGGCCCGGTCAAAATCTTCTTTTGCTTTTTCGAGCTTATCTTTGTTCAGAAATGCATATCCACGCAGATTGTAGAGCCTTCCGGATTCTGCATCAAGTTCGATGGCTTCGTTGAGTGATTTGATGCTCGCATCCCATTGGCTTAATTTCTGCATCACCTCGGCTTCCAGTGTAAATCCTTCGGGAGCGTCGGGTTTCATTTTTTGCAGCTTTCGGGCAATATCGAGGCTGCTGTCGAGGTCTTTTTCGTGCAGCAGTTCGTACCCTTCTTTGTGCGTTTCTTCAAAACTCATGAATTGTTCTCTTTGTTTATCTTTTCAGTTATATCTTCAAACTCGGCTTCTTCAATTTCATCCAGCCTTGGTTTGTTTCCGGATGAATTGCCCCTGTTTTCTCCTCGTGGCATATTTCCAAAATGAAATCGGAATGCAGGACGTTTTTTGCTTTTCGGGCCGCGAATCAGGCGCAGTATAATAAAAATAAAGAGTGCTATAATTAGCCAGCGTATCATTTAATCGGGGATAATATGAATATGTGTGTTACTTCGAATGGGTTGATCAAAAATCTGCTCTTCAATATAGGCAAGGTGATCAGGGTTGTTTACAAAATCAATCTCTGTTGAGTTAATGATCATCAATGGTGCTTTATTGTAGTGATAAAAAAACTGATTATACGCATCGCTCAGCTCCTGCAGATAATCAGGTGTTATGTGGCGTTCGTAATCACGTCCTCGCTTTTCGATATTGTTCAGCAAACGATCAACTGTACTTTGTAAATATATAACAAGATCGGGCTTTGCAGAAATCCCGGTCATTATTCCATAAATGTTATCATAAAGTGCGAGTTCGTCTTCGTCGAGATTAAGGCGTGCAAAGATTCGGTCTTTTTCAAACATGTAGTCAGATATCACAAACTCATCAAAGAGGTCACGATTGGTCATTACCTGCTGCTGTTTGAACCGGCTTGCAAGGAAAGCGAGCTGAGTTTGAAAAGCGTAGCGTTTTCGGTCTTCGTAAAATTTTGGCAGAAACGGATTTTCTTCAAACTGCTCAAGCACTAATCGCGCCCGGTTTCTTTCAGAGAGCAGGGAAGCTAATGTGGTTTTACCTGCACCAATAACTCCTTCAATAGCAATAAAATCGAACTGATTTCGCATAATTTAACTTACTTCAGATCTCTGAGCCACGCCATAAATTACCAGGCCAGTGTTGTTTTTTTGATTTCTAAGGGTGCAGCACGTTCAATCATTTCGGCAATAACTATATTTGTTTCCGGATCTTTTAATTCCTGGTTAATTTCCTGCAGCGGACAGAGCACAAATCGCCGGTTTTTATATTCCTGATGAGGAATAATAAGAGTATCATTCTGAATCACCAAGTTGCCGTACAGAATTATATCCATATCAAGCAGGCGTGGTGCCCACCGCTCGGGATTTTTATCTCGACCACACTCTTGCTCAAACTCTTTCAGGCGGTCCAGCAGCTGGAGTGGCTGCAGCGATGTTGATATTTCGGCGGCACTGTTGTAGAAGGTGTATTTTGCAGCGCCCACCGGCTCCGATTCCCATATGGATGCTTTTTTTATGGGCGTTTCTGAGAGTGTTTCGAGGAAAGCTCCGGCGCGGCGAAGCATTTCAAGGCGGTCTCCCAAATTGCTGCCTACAGCTATAATTACCTTTTCCATGTCATGGTTATTTCGGCATAGCTGGCAGGCACAGTTATGGGCGGATTTAATTTTCTTAGTGAAACGGAGAGCTTTTTAACAGGGGCAGATTTTTCAAATAATTCATCGCCAATCTTTGCACAGAGGGTTTCTATCAGTTTTTTGGAGGGCCCGTTAAATACAGATAGCGCTACAGTCTCTACAAGTTCGTAATTGAACGTTTCATTTAATTCACTCTTTTCGGCAGCCTTTCTGAAATGACCCCAGGCAGATACATCCAGCTCAAAGTCGTTTCCTTCAATTCGCTCACGCTCATAATAGCCGTGCTTTCCCCTAAATTTCAGTGCCTTTATGGTGATTTTATCCAAAGAAGATCAATTCGGTTCAGTAACACCTAAAAATAGGGAGAAGATTGGTCACAAACATGGATTTATCCCAATTGATAAGAGTTGCTCTCGCCTTAACTATTTTAAGGTTTACAGAGTGGCTACTTCAATTTTTTGTTCAAGCTCTTTAAGCATACGCTTGTGCTTGGGGCTTGTTGAAAGGCGCTCATCTACTGTTGAGATAGCGTGAATAACCGTGGAATGATCTCTGCCGCCAAACTGCAGGCCAATCGTTTTAAGGCTCGATTTTGTGTATTTCTTGGCAAGATACATGGCTATTTGCCTGGCCTCTACGATCTCTTGCTTGCGTGTTTTTTCGCGTACTTTATTCGTATCGATTCCAAAGTAATCGCACACGTAATTTTGGATAAACTCGATGGAAATCTGAGTGTTTGAACTTTTTACCATGTCTTTCAACACAGTTTTTGCCATTTGCAGATCGATCTCGTCCACATGTTTCAGTGAAGCAGTTGCAAGCAGTTTGATAATGGCGCCTTCAAGATCGCGCACATTCGATTTGAAATTGTAGGCGATAAACTCAATAATGTCAGGATTCAGAGAGATGCCGTTGTCACTCGCTTTGCGTTCAAGAATGGCATAGCGGGTTTCATATTCCGGTATCTGAAGGTCTGCACTCAGCCCCCAGCTGAATCGTGAGATAAGCCGCTCTTCAATATCGGGGATATCTTTAGGAGGGCGATCACTGCTAAGGATAATCTGCTTTCCATCCTGATGGAGGGCATTAAAAATATGGAAGAACTCTTCCTGGGTTTTCTCTTTGCCGCTGAAGAACTGGATGTCATCAACAATGAGAACATCAATGTTTCTGTAGAAAATGGAAAATTCGCTGGCCCGGTTGTTACGTATGGCCTGAACAAATTCGTTTGTAAAGGTTTCTGATGAAACATAGAGCACAGCTTTTTCATCGCCAAAGTGCTGTTTAATCTTATTCCCTATGCTCTGTACCAGGTGTGTTTTTCCAAGGCCGGTTCCGCCATATACAAACAGCGGGTTGAAAGAGTTGCTGCCGGGATTGTCGGCAATGGCCATTGCTGCCGATCGCGCCAGTCTGTTGCAGTCACCTTCTATATAACGTTCAAAAACATAATTGCTGTTCAGGTTTGAATCTATATTCGTTTTGCGGATGCCGGGAATTACAAACGGATTCTCAATTTTACCGGGATGGTAATCCGTAAAGGTATTCATTTCCTGTGGTTTTTGGGGCGGCATTGGCCGTTGAGGCAGGCGAATAGAACGGTTGTCTTCGATACGGTCTGATCTCTCTACAAGAACGGAATATTCAAGTTTACCTTCATTACCAAGTACTTTTGCAATGGTTGTTCGAAGCATATTGTAATAGTGCTCCTCAAGCCATTCATACCAGAATTGACTGGGTACCTGTATGGTTAGTGTTTCCCCTTCGAGTTTAACCGGTTTAATAGGTTCAAACCACGATTTATATTTTTGATAGCTGATGTTATCCTGAATGATTTCTAAGCATTCATTCCATGCAGACTCGGCTGTTGATTGATTCAACGTGCGATGCCTCCCAAAACGTTAAAAAAGTTAGCAATATCCCTTAGTTATCCACAAAGAAAATGTGAACCGACGTTATTTCTTCGCTCAAAATGAGAATTTCTGATGCACAAATCAAAAAAATATTTCACCAATTTCACAAAGTTATCCACATTTCTATTAACCATTTAAACCATTGGTGCGCAGTAATTTGAAGGTTTTATGCATGAATTGTAAAATTCAGCTTGACAGCCCGCAACAATTCGATAACACAGATTTAACATAGAATCCCCAAAAATCAGCCAAATAAAAAAACTTTTCCACAAGTTATCCACAATATTATATTGGATGTGAAGGGCTTTTATTGAAAATATTCAGATGATCGGTAAAACCCTATGGCTGATGGTTTGTTACACGGTTTTTGCAGTCACAAACCGGTAGTTACCATCAAGATCTTTCAGAAGGGAAGTTTCACCATAGAACCGAGCTGCTATCTGTTCTACTTCGCCTGCGGTTTTATCGTTGCATTCGAGATATAGCGAGGCGCCCAATTTTGCAGAATACTGAATGATGTTTTTGTAAATCTGCATGGGATTATTGTGGAACAGTGCGAGTTCCGGTTCAAAGTTTAAAACCTGGGAGTTCATCTCACTTTTCTCCTCGGGTTTAATATAGGGGGGATTGGAAATGATTATATCAAATGAGAGATCGTTCAGTTGTTCCGTGCTATTGAGGTGATTTAAATCACCGGTGAAAAAGTTCACATCAGCACCGTTTAGTTCAGCATTTGATTTCGCCATTTCAATGGCTTTATCGGAGATATCAAGCCCGTGACAATACCACTCCGGGTTCTCTTTTTTTATGGCGATGGGAATGCAGCCGCTGCCTGTGCCTATATCGAGCAGGCGAACAGGATCATTCTTTTTTGATTTAAAATCAGACAGTAACAGGTCAACAAGCTGCTCAGTTTCAATGCGGGGAATCAGAACGTCTCTGTTAACCTTGATTGTAGAGTTGAAAAACTGAGCGGAGCCGGTGATGTATTGTAAAGGCTCGAAATCTGCGCGCCTTTTAACAAGCGGGCGAATGGTGTTAAGCTCATCCTGAGACAGAGGCCTGTCGAACTGCAGATAGAGGTCAAGGCGCTTAATATCCAGCGCATCTGCTAAAATCCACTCAATGCTAAGCCTTGGATCCGGAATTTCTTTTGATTCAAAATAACCGGTAGCCCACTCAAGCATAGTGAGCACGGTCCAAAGTTGAGATTTGTTACTCATGAGAGCGGAGGGTACAGATCAGGCTTCATCCGAATCTTCTGCAACTTCTTTTTCCACCTCTTCCTGAAGTGAAAGGCCAAAGCGTTTTGAGAAATCCATGATAAAATCAACCACATCAGATTCAACATTTTTATCTTCTGAGAGCGAGCTTCCCCTGAAACCCATTCGTCCGCCCGATTTTTTCAGCTCAATCCGATTGTGAGTAGGTGTACACTCAAGTACGCATGTAAGCGTTATAGTTGCGTTGATCTGCTTTTCAAACTGCTCAAAAACAGATACAAAAATCTGATCAGATGAATCTGATGAGCTATATTTGTAAAGGTACTTCGGTTCAAATTTTTCAAACAATTTTGCCGGAAGGCGGCGAAGTGTATCATTAGGCCCGTAAACCAGGTATTTTGTAATTGTGCTCATAATTTGTAGAAACCCAATTGGAAAGTATAGATTAAATAAAGAGGGCAATTTTTCTGCCTGAATAAAAGCCAATTTGCAACAATAATCAAATATGTATTGTAAAGAAATTAAACGCTGGCTGATAAATACCGTATTTTCTTTTCAATTAATGCAATGCACGGGTTAAAATTTTCGTTTACCCAAAAAATAAGATTTTAATTTTCTCGATATGATTCGTTTAGCTACTGCTCTTACAGCATCTCTACTGATAATGTTTCTTCCGGCACTTGAAAAAGCCGGTGCCCAGGTTTTAGAACCTGAGGTTATACAAACTCCACGAAATGTTTCCGTGCTGCAAGATGAGTATGGTACAGGTTTTGGCTTTAATATATTGATGAATAATTTTGGCTTTGGTGCCGGTACCGAATTTCGTGCCGTCGTTGCACGCCAGACTGAGCTGACTGCTTCTCTGCGAATTACCGCGCTGCGCGATGCAAGTGAGCAGACATTTACCGATTTCTTTTTTGGCCAGCAAATTGTACCCAACAAATTTCAACGGGCATTTGCCTTTCCTTTAATGCTTGGAATAAGGCAGCGAATTTTTGCAGACACAATACAGGAAGATTATCGCTTCTTTCTAAGTGCATCTATCGGGCCGGCAGCAGCATTTACGTATCCATATTTTAACGACTCGGACAATCTTGGTTATCGTTTTACAGGAAACGAATTGATCATTGTTGGTGATGAGCTGTTCAGGCTTCAGCCAACCCAGGTCAATGATATGTTTACAGGGTTCGGAAGTGGCGAATGGCATCTTGGCGGCGCCGGAGAGTTTAAAATCGGCCTGGACATAGGGAGTAATTTCGCGCGCCTGAGCAGCATTGAGTTTGGTTATTTCTTCTACTACTTCCCGGATGCTGTTCAATTGATGATGCCAAATCAACCCGTATTCCGAACAGATTTGCAGCGAAATAATGTAGTTCAGACTGATATAGAAGGCAACATTGAATTTGAATCGTTTTTTGAGCCACAAAGCTTTTTTGGGTCACCCCAGATCACCTTTACATTTGGCTGGTTCTGGTAGATTGCAATTAAAAATTTGGCAGAAGATCAATAAGTTCACGAAGATCATCTACAAGAACATCTGGCGAACTTTCAATTAACTCCTTTTTTGAATAACTGCCTGTGGTAACGGCCACAGAAACAGCCCCAAAGTATTTGGCACACCGAATATCGTTGGGCGTGTCGCCAATTACTACAAAGCGTTCGGGAGAAGGGGAAAAACCATTCAGTTTTTTAAAGTCTTCCTGAGCTTCGCCGGGCAAATGTTTTCTGTCAGCATGATTACAGCCAAATCCACCAAAATTGAATGTGTTCCTATATCCGGCAGCATCAACTTTATAAAAAGCAGATTCTCTGAAGTTTCCTGTACAGAGCCCCATTTCGAATTTCTCTTTTTTCCCATACTCAACAAGCTCAACAGCCCCCTCAATACTCTCCGTATCATTTGGTGAAAAAGTGTGCTTCATGTAGTAGAGATATTTGTTTCTCACTTCATCGTAGAGATCTCTGCTGTTATTTTGTGCTGAGATCAATTTTGTGAAGATTTCTTTATCCGTTCGCCCGGCAAAAGAGTAACTGCCATCTTCAAGCGGGTTTGATTCAATACCAAAATCACTCAGTATGTCGGAAATGAGATTTCGGGTAAAAGCGCGTTTAACGTGCATTAATGTGCCGTCAATATCAAAAAGAAGAATAGGTTTCATCGGTTTTACTTTATGGTAACAGTATTTAGCAGTACATTACGGAGATATAACAAATCAACAAAAAAATAACATTATGAGTTTAATAGAAGATATTCACGCACGACAAATTTTGGATTCAAGGGGCAATCCTACCATCGAAGTAGATGTGTCATTAACAAACGGAATAGTGGGACGTGCAGCTGTTCCATCAGGGGCTTCAACCGGAGAGCACGAAGCAGTAGAACTAAGAGATGGGGATGCCGATTATTTTCTCGGTAAAAGTGTAAAAAAAGCAGTGGAAAATGTAAACGACGCCATTGCCGATGAGCTTGTTGGCTATCCTGTTCACCTGCAAACAGAGATCGATCAAATTATGATTCAGCTGGATGGAACAGCGAACAAATCAAAACTGGGTGCAAATGCCATTCTTGGTGTTTCTATGGCCGTTGCGAAAGCAGCAGCACAATCATCAGGCTTGCCGCTGTGGCGATACCTGGGCGGTGTAAATGCCAAAGTGCTCCCGCTCCCGATGATGAATATTATTAATGGTGGTTCTCATGCAGATAACAATGTGGATCCCCAGGAGTTTATGGTGATGCCATCCGGCGCTGCATCATACAGCCAGGCTATCCAGATGGGTGCCGAAATTTTTCACAATCTCAAAAAAGTTCTCTCCTCAAAAGGATATAATACATCAGTAGGTGATGAGGGTGGGTTTGCACCAAACCTCAAGTCAAATGAAGAGGCAGTTGAGGTAATTCTTACAGCCATCGAAAAAGCCGACTACACACCCGGTGATGATGTGCTGTTAGCTCTGGATCCCGCTGCTGCAGAGTTTTACAATGCCGAGAGCGGACTTTATGAGTTCAAATGGAGCGATGGTTCCAAAATGGATTCTGATGCTATGGCCGAGTATTGGGTTAAGTGGACAGAGAAATACCCGATTATCTCCATTGAAGATGGAATGGATGAAAACGACTGGGACGGCTGGAAAACACTGACCGACGCCATTGGCGACAAAGTGCAGCTTGTTGGTGATGATCTCTTTGTAACCAATACCACTCGCCTTGCAGAAGGTATCAAGCGCAACATTGCAAACTCCATACTTATCAAAGTAAACCAGATCGGGTCGCTCACAGAAACTCTTGATGCGATTGAAATGGCTCATAAGAATGGATATACGGCTGTAATTTCTCACCGATCAGGCGAAACAGAAGATACAACCATTGCCGATATTGCCGTTGCAACGAATGCCGGCCAGATTAAAACCGGTTCAATGAGCCGTACAGATCGTATCGCAAAATACAACCAGCTTCTGCGAATAGAAGAGGAACTTGGTGAAAGCGCCCTTTTTCTTGGCAGAGATGTATTCGGCCTGTAATTTTAGCCGATAAACCTACTCAATGAAAAACCGTGCAGGAATTTTTTTGCTGATGAGCACCGGTGTTATCATCGGTCTTCTGATAGCAGAAATTCTTGTGCGGATTTTTTTGCCCCAAAACAGGCTCACCACCTGGATAGAGATGCACCCTGATGGGTTCATGATGAATCAGAAAGGTGTAACAGCTATTCACAATTTTAATGAGAGACAGGTTCAGTACCGATTAAATGAGGCAGGCCTCAGAGGGGAACAACTGCCACCCGATGATGAGCTGAATGTACTTTTTCTGGGTGATTCCTTCACATTTGGTTTACTTCTCGATGAAGGGAATACCTTTATAAAATTACTACAGGAAAATGTGAATGCAATATTTCCAGAACAACGCATCAATCTGCTGAACGGAGGGGTTGGAGGAGCCGGCCTTGCAGACTGGCCTTTATGGCTCGGGGAGTTTGGGCAAACTGTATCACCGGATATTGTGATTTATATGATGAATACATCAGATTTAGATCGATCCATCTCCAAAAATCTCTTTGTTGCTAATGAAGCAGACTCTGCTCTTGTACAAAGCAGGCGATGGGAACCACGGGAATTTATGGCAAAAATGGGCAGACAGGCGTGGTACAGGTCACTTCAGAAGCACTCTGATTTGATGAATCTGCTGGTAAGCATTGCCTGGGATAAACTCTATTTCAAAGATCTTACCGACGGATTTAACCATGAAGCTTCACAAACAAAACTGCCCGCAGAACAGCAGCGATACATCGAGTCGGGTTACTCAAATCTGCTTGGAATTTTGCTTTTACAAAGATTAGATGAATGGTGTGCGAACAACGAATGCGATTTCATCTTATCAACAACAGGTTTTTTTGATTTTGAAGAGGAGCAATATTACACCCATCCATTCTATGAAAAAATGAAAATTGAGGGTTCATTGAACATCCCATTTTTCGATAACACGGAGTGCATGGTGGAATTCACAGGCGGAGATAAGTCCGGCATTGTGATAGAGGGAGACGGACACCCCAACGAAACCGGTGCGCAGCTCATTGCCGGCTGCACCTGGAACTGGCTTCAGGAATATTTAATGCAGGAGCCGTCATGAATATTCAAACTCTTGCTCTGGATGGATATCGGAATCATGAAAAAACCAATGTCGATTTTTCACCACACCTTAATCTCATAACAGGCCCAAACGGTTCGGGAAAAACCAGCCTGATCGATGCGATCCACTATTTGTGCATGTCGCGAAGTTTTGTTGCTTCCAGCGACCGGTATGTTGTAAATCAGAATAGTAAATATTTTATGATTCACGGGCATTTTGAAGGAGAGATCAGAGATTCTTTCAAAATAAGCTGCAGTTATTCGCGGGGTGAAGGGAAAAAGATTTTTGTGAACGACAGCCCCCTCGATCGGTTTTCCGACCTGATAGGAAGAGTGCCTGTTGTGGTGCTAAGCCCTGAAGATCTGAAACTGACAAGTGAAGGACCCATTGAAAGAAGAACATTTCTGGATAGCATGATCAGCCAGATTTCACCGGCATATCTGCGAAACCTGATTGAATACCGAAAAATAAGAAAACAGCGAAACAGACTGCTTCAAGAGCATAATGGCCCGCTTCGTCTGTTGAGAACCTACCTGGAACCGTGGGATATACAGCTGATTAAAACCGGATCAAAAATTATTGAGAAGCGGGCAGAAATTCTCGAGAAGTTCAAAACGTACCTGCTTAATCAATACCAGTCTATAACAGGCCTGAACGTTCAGCCATCACTGATCTATCAAACGATTGCCCCCGGACTTAAAACAGCAAGTGATATTGAGAATGAATTTCAGAAGCAGATCAGGGAAAATTTTGAAAAAGAGGCAGAGCGCCAACAAACGATGATTGGACCACATCGAGATGAGGTGGTTTTTTATCTGGATGATGCCGAGCTTAGAAATTACGGATCGCAGGGGCAGCACAGGCTTTTTTCAATGGCTTTAAAGATGGCGCAGCTTTTTTATTATACCGACCAGCTGGATGATCGTCCCATTATGCTTTTAGATGATCTGTTTGGAAATCTTGATCAGCAAAAAACCGATATTATCACCGAGACACTCACGAAACATGCCGGGCAAACGTTTATAACATCTGCATCTGAAAGGCCTTTCGATGAGGCACTCTTTCGCGACAGCAGTGAGAATTCCTGGTTTACCGTTAACTCGGGAACCGTAGCAAAAAAATTGTAATATGGCATTTGGCAGAACTCCCAAACCGATGAATGAGCTCCTGAAGGAGTTTATGAAAAAGATCCCTCAGCAAACCGAGCTGAAACGGGGGATGGTACTCTATCAATGGCCGGAAGTTGTCGGTGAACAGATCAACTCCGTTACAAAAAGCCTTAAATTTGAAGGCAACAAGCTTATTGTGACCGTATCAACAGAAGCGTGGCGTTTTGAACTGCACGCAAACCGTTACTCGATTGCAAAACGTCTCAACGAAAAGGTTGAATCTAAAGTAGTTAAAGAAATTGTAGTACGAACATGATCAGATAATATGTATTTTCGTTTATCATGAAATTTTTACGGTTCATAACAGATCGCTTCAAGAGCTTCTTTTCCGGCAATGGTATTGCGCGTACGGAAGAGACCGATTCGGGTACATTCCAGAGCCGGGAAAAAGTAATTGCGTTTACGGTTGCCACGATCATAGCCCTCTCATTGTGGTTTATTGTAAATCTGAGCCGCGATTTTAACATAACTATTCAGGTACCTATACAGCTTACCAATCTGCCTTCTGAACTGACAATCAGCAATGAAATACCATCAACCGCATCAGTAAATCTCACCGGAGAAGGATGGAAGCTGATAACGGTTTACAGCAATCCGCCACGGGTGCTTGTAAATGCTGAAGCACAGCAGGTAAATCTTACAGAGCAGATACGGAACCAGGTGAGTGCATTTTCTGATCTGAATATTCTGCAGGTTGAACCATCACAGCTTGTAATAGAAACCGAGCGTAAAGCAACAAAACGTGTGCCGCTGGTGAGCAGGGTTAATGTAAGTTTGCGCGATCAGTTCGGATTTATAAGTGACCCGGTAGTTACACCGGATAGCGTTACGCTTACAGGGCCGGAATCAGCACTGGCTGAGATTTCTGAATGGGAAACAGAAGAAGTGGACATGAGTGGAATAAATCGCAGCATTGAAACAGACGTGAGAATAAGATCCGGTTCTCAGGGTGTTTCCGTATCACCATCTGCGGCAAAAGTATCCCTCGAAATAGCAGAATTTACAGAGGCAGAGCTACGGGTACCTATCCGTACAAGAAACTTACCAAGCGGCCGTGCAGTAACCTATAACCCTTCAACAATAACCGTTCGGTTTGATGTGCCGCTGGATCAATTTTCGCGGGTTGAAGGTACGCGACCTTTTCAGGCATTTGTTGATTACGATGACCTGGAGGGTGACGATTCCGGACGCGTTACCCCGGAAATTGAAGTAATCGATACAGACTTTATCGTACGGCTCCGAAGTTTCCAGCCCCCGCGGGTTTCCTATTTCAGGGTTGTGCAGGATTAGTTCTGCACAGCTTCAGATGCTGTTTTTACAAACGGGCTGATCACATCTTTCACCTCTTTCGCATCGGGATAAAATTCCAGCATTTTCAGCAACACTTCATCCACAAGAACATCCGGGCATGAGGCACCCGATGTGAGCGCAATTTTAAGCCCCCTATGATCAGTTGGTAACCAGTTTTTAGTGGTCAGAAGCTCTTTCTTCCACTGATCAAAATGCTGAATCTCATCGGGCGATTCGAATTCGCCGGCATCACGTATATGGAAAGTAGGGCAATGATGTTCCAGTATCTCAACAAGGTGCATGGTGTTGGATGAATTGTAACCGCCAACCACGATGGCCACATCAGGTGCGGCATCTGCAAGTGCGTACGTTGCCGATTGATTCTCGTTCGTAGCATAACACAACGTATCTGATGTATCCGCAAAATGTTTCAAAACCTCCTTTTCACCAAACCGTTCGGCTGCAGCCTGTTTCAAAATATCCATAACTTCCTGTGTTTCGGTAGCAAGCATAGTGGTTTGATTGATGACCCCAAAAAACTCCAGATCTTTCAGCGGATTGAAACCCTCGGTGCATTTATGGCCAAAATGTATATCAAAGTCTTCAATCGGACGTTTTTCTGTGAGGATATCTGCAAGAATGTGAGCCTCATCAGGATTCAGCACTACCACAACCGGAGAGTGATTAGCGCTGTGTGAAAATGTGGCGCGGGTCTCTTCATGCCGGTGTTTTCCATGAATAACCAGGCTGTAACCTTTCTTGCCGAGCTGGTTGCCTCGCTTCCAAACCTTCTCCACAAACGGGCATGTAGTATTGTATTGATAGGGATCGATACCCCGTTCTTGTAACTTTTCCTGAATTTCGAGTGTGGTGCCGAAAGCAGGTACAATTGCAATATCATCCGAATCCAATGAATCTATCGGGATGCGAATGGTTCCGTCGGTATCAAACAGGAATTTCACTCCCTTCTTTTGTAAATCTTCATTCACGGTGGGATTGTGAATCATTTCACTAAGCAGGTAAATATTCTTTCCGGGATTCTCTTCTACGGTGCGGTAGGCAATGTCGATGGCATTTTCAACTCCGTAACAGAACCCAAAATGGCGGGGTATCAGAAAGGATACCGGCCCAAAATCGAGCAGGGTAGGCTCAAGATCTTTTTTGCGGGGATCGGTTACTGCATTTGCCTCTTTTACATTTTTTATGATGGGCGATTTATACATCGCCGGGATTTCAAACTTTTTGCGGGCCATAAATTTTTTTGATTTTTCTCTGTATCAAAGATACAAACTCTAAAAATTAAACACGGGTTCATCTTTCAGTCGAGTTCAATCATACCAAACAGTTACCGGGGGTAAAATAATTTCAGATAATCCGATTGGAATCCGTACCTTTCAAGCCAATGTTGTTCAACAATACCCTGTCTGATTCGTTTTCTGATACACTTTTTGAGCTCACCTTGTTCTGATTGTTACATTAAAACGCGCTTTAGCCGGGAGAGAACCTTCGACATGCGATACATCCTGAGCGAAGAAATGCGCAGGTTGAACCACAATTAGAAAATATGGCAGCTGCAAAAGAGCGTACTTATGCTGTGCCAATCAATTTTATAGAATACAAATGAAAATTATTCCATTCTCAGAGCTGGGAATTCAGCCTGAAATCCTCAAAGCCGTTGATGAAATGGGCTTTGAAGCACCTACATCTATTCAAGTCAAAACCATTCCTGCAATTTTATCAGGGAATGATCTTGTTGGCCATGCTCAAACCGGCACCGGAAAAACAGCCGCTTTTGGTATACCGGCCATCCAAATGGCTGATAAAGGATCCAAAACTCCAAGTGTACTGATTCTCTGCCCCACGCGAGAACTTGCCATTCAGGTAACCGGCGAACTCATAAAGCTTGCAAAATTTACCAATGGTGTATTTACGGTTCCTGTTTATGGTGGTCAGCCCATCGGTCGGCAGCTCAACCAGCTAAAAAAAGGCGCTCAAATAGTTGTTGGCACACCGGGACGGGTGATTGATCACCTGAAACGCGGTACTCTTAAACTGGGAGCCTTAAAACTCGTAGTGCTTGATGAGGCCGATGAGATGCTGAACATGGGTTTTCGCGAAGATCTCGAGCAGATTTTAAGCTACAGCCATGGAAAATCTCAAACGGTTATGTTTTCTGCCACAGTGCCTAAAACAATTCGCCAGATTATGAACCGGTGGATGGAAGATCCTGAGATGATTAAAATTGAAGGAAAAACCGAAACAGCTGCCGGAATCGATCAGTTTGTGATGGAAGTTCGTGATTCGGTTCGAACTGAGGCGGTTTCCCGTGTTATGGATATGGGCAATTTTAAATTGGCTCTAATCTTCTGTAACACAAAAAGAATGTGCGATAATCTTGTACAAGAGCTGCAATCACGCGGCTATTCTGCTGATGCCCTTCATGGTGATATGAACCAGAATGTGCGCGATAAAGTGATGAATAAATTCAGAAGCGGCCAGATTGAGATGCTTATCGCCACCGATGTGGCAGCACGAGGCCTGGACGTGGAGAACGTGGATGTGGTATTTAATTACGATATACCGCAGGATCCGGAGTATTATGTACACCGTATTGGGCGAACCGGACGAGCCGGACGCTCAGGAATGGCCATCACCTTTTCATCAGGAAGGGGAAGAAAACGAATTAAGTTTATCGAGAAGATCATCCGAACCCGTTTGAAGCCATTGCCAATGCCATCTGTTCGCGAAGTTCAGATTTCCAAGATGGACAGCCATATTGAAGATCTGCTTGATACATTAAATGCAGGCGGATTGCGGGAGTATATCGAACAGATTGAACCAATCGCCGAGGGTGATTTTACCCCGATTGAAATTGCTGCGGCGCTCTTTAAAATGCGTGTAGAGCGGGCTTAGATAAATTAAATGGCGCAAACATCTTGTTTGCGCCATTTCATTGAAATTCCTGCCAAGAAATGGATACTAATTTCCCACAAAGAATACAGCGTTTGCTACGAGCAGCTTTCCATTCTCCCAAAAGCCTCTGAAAAGAGGATTATCTATCAGGTAAACAACCTGGCCGGAGCCGTGCTGTTGTACACCAAAATTGAGTGTGTCTTCAAGAAGGTTTTGTGCCTCATGTCCGGCAAATCCACTGATATGGGCGTTGCCGCGGGAAGTGCCCACATTCCAGCCGGAGTCGAGGTAGTTGTAGGCTGAGGCATCTGTTTTCATTGAGAAATAGAAAGGATCCATTCCATACGCCAGGGGGTGAGTGGTATCGAGAGAAACTTTAAAAACAGAACCGGATGTACGGCTGCTGGCTGCCCGGCGGGTTCTCTCACCAAATGGCTGAAGCAAATCTTCGGTTGAGGGTTCTTCATCCACCCCCAGCTTTCTCTGCAGCTGGAAACCATTTCTGCCGGCAAGCACAGAATTTGCCTGTCCAAATGTAATGAGTGTACCTCCATCACGGGTCCATGCACTTATTCTCTCAATTTCCGCGTCGGTGAGTATTCCTCTGTAATTACCGGATGGCAGTACTAGAGTGTCATAATCATCCAGGCTTGCACGCATCAGGTAATCGGTGTGCAGCATGGTAGCCGGGTAGCCAAGCTGATGGTCGAAAAAATGCCAGATTTCACCTGCATTCAGTGATGCAGTTCCATCACCAATCAATACGGCAACACGTGGTTTTTCAATGTATCGGAGATTCGAAGAGCCAAAGTCAGACCCCGATGTAACATAACCGGAGGATGCTCCAAAGACAGACCGCTGATGGGTTTCCGCGGCATTTCGAATGATTTCATCAAATCGATCACCAAGCAGTCGGTTATTATCGCGGGTAATTACGAGAGAGCCCATGTCGAATTCCCTTCCTTCAATCTCAAAATCCACCTGAGAAAATCGGCTTTTTACACCATGTTGGGTAATTTCTGCGAGAAAACGGGCATCATCCATACTTTTCCATGATGTGATGTATGCATATGGTCGTTCATTCGCATGAATCTCAGCACTTCTGAAATCAGAAGCGGAAATGTTGAGATTTGGATTTACACGGTTTTCAAGTGCATACCCCTCAAGCCCAAATCGGTAGTGAGCTTCCCAGGTGGTAATATCGTAAGTGAGGGAGTCAGCCAGTTCAGGGTTGGGTTCAAAAAATACCCGTACCAAATTTCCTTGTGGCTGATAAGTACTGATCAAAATATCATCTTTCCCGATACGAACACTTTCATTCTCTGCTGTGGAAAAATTGAACCCGCTGGCTGTGCGTGATGAACCGGATGTGCCATATTCAATCTGAAGGTTATCGAGGAAAGAGAGCAGATTGTAAATTTTGTCGGGATGATTGTCGGCCTTCACCACAAAGGTTTTATATGTACCGCGGGCGTTGTTACGTGATGTTTCGAAAAAGTCGGAAAATCCGCTGATCATTTCGTCAGAGTACCTTGAAGCTACCTCAACGGTAGACATACCCGTTGTGTGATGCTGCAGAAGCCGTTGAGCAAGTGTTAAGGTGTCGCCTTCGGCTGTTTCAATAGCCAGGCCGGCAAGACTGTGGCCGGGCATTTCGTAGGTCATACCGATGGATCCATGGAACGTGGGCCAGGTATCGCCAAAGCTTGGATAGAACAGGTCAAAGCGCTCGCGGGTAAAGTAGAGCCAGTTTTCATCATCAAAATAACCGATGTGATTTTCGCCGATAGTGGTTTGAAACTCACGCTGCCAGTCGGTAATGGCCATGTGGAAAGGCTCAGCTGCCGGAGCAAAGTAGTAGGGGGCATTGAAGCTCTGTTCGTGAAAGTCCACATGGATGTGCGGGAACCACTGCTTGTAGATTTCGTAACGAAGCTGCGACTCCTTTTGAACCTGCCACGCCCAGTCGCGATTCAGATCGAATAGGTAGTGGTTTGAACGCCCACCCGGCCACGGTTCGTGATGTTCGCGTGCATCAAATGAAGGATTTACCTCAACGCCCACCATATTGTTGAACCAGTTCACATAGCGATCGCGTCCGTCGGGATTCAGCATGGGATCCAGAATCACAACGGTATTTTCGAGCCACTGTTTAGGCTGGCGGCTGTCGGGGCGAACAAGCTCGTGAAGGGTTCTCATTGCGGCTTCGCTGCTCGATGTTTCGTTGCCATGGATGTTGTAACTTAGCCAGACAATTCCCTTCAGATTATCCGTTGTGCTGCCCTCTTCAAGGCCGGTAAGCCGGAGATTGTTCAGGCGAATCTCTTCAATATTTTCATGATTATCGGGGCTGGTGATGACCAGATAGACCAGCTCACGGTGTTGGTTGGTTATTCCATAATGATGAATGGTTACATATTCTGATTCTTCTGCCACGTGCTTTACATAGCTTAATACCTGGTGATGGAGGGTCCATCTATCACCGAGTTTGTAGCCCAAAAATTCATCGGGTGATTGCAGCTGAGCGAACCCTGAGGCAGTGAAAAACAGAGTGAAAAGTATAGTTAACGTGTATCTGGTCTTTGTAATCATAATTTTAATGCGTTGTTGTTTACCCAAATTTGCATCCAAACTTAACTAAATCCTGCCTCTGCTAAAAGAGTGTTTTAAACCGCAGAACAGTAAACAGAGAAACCGAGAAAGTAGTAACAATCAGAAGAATTTATAATTTGCATCTGTATTTATTCGGTCTGATTTTTCATCGGTTCATCACTTTTAGGTTAATACTCTACTGTAGAATTACTACTTCTTATAGGATTTAACTAACGTGAGTTCGATATAACATTTATAATAATCGTCAGTTAGAGCGCAGTCCCGACGTTTTTCAGGAGGGACGAAGTCGAAAACTCATATATCGTTACGCGTGCAACAGATGAGCGACTTCATTCCTCGGAAAAAGCACCCTCGGAATTGCGCTCAATATGACGGGTTCAGTCATATTGTTCATTTTTATATCGAAATCACGTTAACTATGATATTTTTACGATAATGAAAAAAATCTATCTGCTATTAATTTGTTCACTGTCAATCACCCTTTCTGCGTTCAGCCAGGCAGGCGAGGGTACCTATCGCTTTACAATTTTGCACACCAATGATGAACACTCCCATCTGATTCCGCACCCGGCAGCGGATGATCATCCCGAATATTCAAATAGTGCTGTCGGCGGATTTGCCCGCCTTGCCGGGGCCATCTACCGAATCAGAGATCAAAAAGAGGCTCAGGGTGAACCGGTTATGATTTTTTCCGGTGGTGATATTCTTGGTGGTCCGGCTTTTGGGTGGCTTCCGCTGAAGGATGGGGTTGCTGCTGAGATGAAACTATTCCAGGCCATTGGTTATGATGCGATAACCATCGGCAACCATGAGTTTGATTACGGCCCCGATGTTCTGGCAAGCTACCTTGAAGCAGCTGGATATCCGGATGCATCCTCCAAAACCGTGATTCTGGGAACCAATACGCGCCCGCCATCCGATCATGCGCTCAGCCAAATGGGCATCAAAAATCACTACATCAAAAAGCTTGATAATGGTTTAAAAATCGGGATATTTGGCCTTTTGGGAGACGATGCCATCAACAAAACGGCTGTGCCGGGACCTGTAGAATTTGATGATCCCATAAAATCTGCCCGAAAAGCAGTTGAAGAGTTACAGAGTGCCGGCGCTGATCTGATTATCTCGGTCAATCACTCAGGTGTACAAGAAGACCGGAAGCTTGCACGAGAAGTGCCTGAAATCAATATCATTGTGGGAGGGCACTCGCATACACCACTATATGAGCCGGTTTTTGAAGGGGAGACCGTAATCGTTCAGGCGGGAAGTTATCTCAGTTACCTGGGAATAATTGAATTTGAATGGAATCGTGGTGAGCAAAAAGTCACCGTGTTAAATGAGGCAAATGGCAATCCCTTTTTACTTCCGCTTGATTCTTCTGTTGAGCCGGACGAAGAGATTGCCGCAAAAGTGGATGAATATCGGGCTATCCTGAATGAATGGGTTACAGAGCTGACAAACGGCACCATTATGGATATTACCCAGCCGGTTGCTTCATCAAACTTTGCACTCAGAGGGGGGCGGTTTCAGGAGGAGACGACTATTGGGAATTATATTACCGATGCCATGAAACAGGCCGCTGAAACTGCCACCGGAAAACGTGTGGATGTAGCTGCCCAGGCAAACGGTGCAATTCGTGCCGAGGTAGTACCCGGGCGCGAAGAGTGGTCGGAGGGGATCATTACTTTTTATGATCTGATCATGGCAACAGGACTCGGCTCCGGTGATGATGGAAACCCGGGCTATCCGCTGGTATCGTTCTATTTAACTGAGGATGAGATGCGTCGTGCCCTTGAGGTTTCAGTTCTGCTCTCGGAACTGCTCGATAACAGCTACTTTTTGCAATTTTCAGGAGTGCGAATGGCGTACGATCCCAACCGGGCTGTGCTTTTTCGGGTTCCGTTTTCCGGCACACCCATTCCAACATCACGGGCGGTATTGAGTGCTGAGCTGCTTCGGGAGAGTGATGATCATGAATCTTTGAGGCGCGGCAGCCAGGAATTACTTCATGTGGTTACCGATCGATATATTGCCGGATTTTTACCACTAGTGGGTGATCTCGTGCCCAATCTCAGTATAGAGCTGAAAGATGAAAACGGAAATCCGGTTGAGCTCGACGATACCATCATCAAACAAAACGGAGAGGAGCTTAAAGTGTGGCAGGCGGTTCTGAACTATACACTTTCCCACCAGGTACAAGAACTTGATCTGCCCGAAATACCGGCACGTTATGAAACCACTGAAGAGAGAATGCGAGTGGTTCGAACCCTGCCCCTGTGGGTATGGCCACTTTTCATTTTTGTGATGATCTTATCTGTTATTGTGCTCATCATCAGAAGAAGGCGCAGCAGAAAATAGAAAGTGGTAATGTTGACAAACCATCAAAAAAACTATCATTTATAAAATAATTACTCCCTCCTAAAACTTTTTCAGGAAGTGCGTCGTCATACCACTGAAGAAAATTAATATTCATAAACATCCAACTGAATTGAGTGATATGAGCGATGCAGCCTTGGTAGAGCAAGCCTCTCTGGGTGATAAAAATGCCTTTACACTGATTATGAATCGGTGGCAAAAGCGAATTCATCGTTTTGCATATCGCTATTTCGGAAACTCAACTGATGCCGATGAAATCACCCAGAAAACATTTATAAGAGTGTATGAGAAGCTGGACTCACTGGACGATCCCGGGAAATTTTCTTCTTGGATCTATCAGATTGCAAATAATCTCTGCCTGGACGAGCTGAAGAGGGCGGGGCGCAGAAATTCCGAAAATTTAAGTTCACACATTTTCAATTCGAATTTCATTGAAAAGAACTCTCCCGCAGTTCAAGTTGAGCAGAAAGAGCTTAGCAAAATGATTGAAGGCATAGTTCTTACACTTCCTGAGGAGCAGCGTGTGGTTTTAATTCTCAAAGAGTTTGAAGGGTTAAAATTCCGGGAGATTGCAGAGATTTTGGGTGAACCGGAGGGCACAGTGAAAACACGATTGTATACCGGGCTGACGGCGCTGAAAAAGAAATTATCAACACAGAGAATTTTTAATGAATACCTGAATTATGACTGAAAACGAGATTAAACAGAAACTGATTGACTATCTCTACGGAGAGATGAATAGTGCTGAAAAGGAAGCTTTTGAAAAGCAGCTTGAATCAAATGAAGCACTTCGGGTGGAGCTGGATGAGCTCAGGGGTGTTCGCCGCGTTTTGCAGGATATTTCTGTGCCTGAACCGGATGAATCAAATCTGCCAGACCTGAAGAGTAAAAATCATTCATCCAAACAGCCTGAAAGGAGTCCTAAAAACCATTTTGTGATGCGCTATCTGCTTCCGATAGCGGCTGTTTTTCTTGCTACAATCTTAACGTTATCCGTGGTGAACTTTCAGGCAGGAAGCAATGAGCATGGTTTTTACATGCACTTTGGAGAAGTTCAGGCTGCTTCGGAACCGGCTATAAATGAAGAAGATCTGCTGAACTTACTAAACCAGATTCGAAACGAAAATGCACTCTTTGCCGCCACTATGGTGGAACAAAGCCATATTCAGCAAGCTGAACAGCTTGAAGAAGCTCTGAATGCGCTCACGGCATATTATGATGAGCGCAGACGGCAGGATTTACTGTTCATTGCTGAAGGGCTCTCGCAGCTGGAAGAGGATACATACTACCGTTTTTTACGAACGGATGAGGCCCTTGGAGAAATTATCTACGCGCTGAGCAACCCTAATTAAAGAAATACTGATATGAATACGATTTTTAAAGCTATCACACTTATATCCCTGATTTTCTTTGGGGCAACAGGAG
>JAFIES010000142.1 GCA_020832415.1 Balneolaceae bacterium
CCCGGAAGTCATCATTCAACTGCATTAACGCTTTTTCCAGCTCTTCCATGGAATTTTTCAAATGAAGTTCATCATCCTGAAGTATTGCTGTATCCGTGATTTCAAATTCTCTGTCATCAGGATCCGAATCATCTGCATGTATGGAGATTGTGCTCATTCGCTGCTTCTTCTTATACATACTCTTGGCGAGGTTCAATGCAATGGTATAGATCCATGTAGAGAGCTTTGCAATGCGCTGGTATGAATACCTGCTTCTGTAAACCCTTAAGAATGTTTCCTGTACAAGATCTTCGCAATCTTCATGGTTATGTGTATACCTGAAAAGAAAGTTATGGAGCCTGTCTTTAAATCTGTAGACGATGATATCGAATGCCTGAACTACTCCATTTTGAAGTTGTTCCATTACATCTTCGTCTGACATTTGATGGAGCTTAGCTGCTTTTGAACTTTCCATTTTAGAACCTCCGTAAATCTGCGTTGCTGTTAAGCAGTACCGAAAAAAAATCTATCCGATAATGCGCTTTATCAGCAGAAGAAAAATCGATGAGGTATCTAAAGTGCTGAAGCCTTTAATGGCGCTGTCGGCGTCCAGAAGAGCTTCGAATATCTGCGGCATTTCAGCAAGCTTAAAATTAGAAGCTTCCCTGTATTGGAGGTTAAAAATATATGCACTTTTAATTCCAAGCTGGGTTTGAACTTCCTGCTTGCTCAGGCCTCTTTCCCGTAACCGAGAAATTTGCCAGATATTGCTAAACACACTGTAAAAGAACCCCACGGTTTTAATTACTTCTGCCGTGTTGTTATTACTCTGTTGCAATATCTGTTCCGCAATTTTGAGTGATTTGTTTAAATCTCTTGAAATAACCGCTTCTTTAAGCTCTACGACGTTAAATTCGCGATATGATTCCGTTATTTTTTTTACATGGTCTGTGCCAATCTCTTGAGAAGTGTCCACAAAAGTACACAGTTTTTCTATTTCTGTGGACAATAGCTTGAGGTCAGCACCCACAAGTTGTGCCAGCAACTGGGCTGCTGCCGGGTTTATGGTCATTCGATGTGAATGTTTGGTCCAGTCAATAATCCAATCGGGTAAATTATTCTCATGAATTTTATTGAACTCATAAATGCCAACATGGTTTCCTGCCTGTTTACTATTCAGGTATTTACCGGGATCTCTTCGTTTATCCGGAAATTTTTCATCAATCAGGCAGAGTATGGTTGTGGGATTCGGACTTTTAAAATAGTCCAGAAAGTTGAGAATTGTTCCTCCATCAGCCGAATCTAATTTTTGAAACTCACGAATTATCAATATTCGTTTGTCTGCCATCATGGGATAGCTTCGTGCAATCCCCACAGCTTTTTCTGCACTCGTTTCTGATCCATAGAGCAGATCAAAATTAAAATCTTTCATCTCATCAGGAATCAGTTTTTCAATCTGTTCCTGAATCATATCAATCAAAAAACTCTCCTCTCCATACAGATAGATAACCGGTTTTAAGGCTTCACCTTTTTTTATGTCTCTGTATAAAGCCCGGAATGTATCTAAGCTGGATTGATTCTTAGCCAAAAGGTTGAGTTGTTTTGTAGATTTTATTTAAGGTTTAAGAATGGCCCATTGCATATTGAATGCCGCCAAGCAGATGGTCAAGGAAAAGCGGTTCAGAGAATGACTCTTTGGTATGCCCCAACCCGGTATAAAAGGCACGCCCGCCATCAAATTCATGGTACCATGCTATCGGGGGATTGCCGGGATGATCACTTCCCTCAAAGCTATCAGTATCGAGTTTAAGTAAAACGTTTACGTTCTCATTCAAATAACCGAAGTTGTACCACTCATCTACTTTTACCCACTGTTCGTCCAGATGCTGTGTTGATGGATGGTTGTGATCCACAACTTCGATGATCGCTTCGTGAACTCCGGGGGGATGATTATCAAAATAGGCGCCAACAAGTTCACCATACCACGGCCAGTCGTACTCGGTATCGGTTGCAGAGTGAACACCGGCAAACCCACCTCCATTTTGAATATATGTCTTAAATACGGCTCGTTCTCTGTCACTGAAGACAGTCAACGTGGTATTGAGAAACACTACGGCATCATACGCTGCCAGATTTTCATCCGTAAAGTATTCTGAGTTTTCGGTCCATGTAACATTAAAACCATTTTCACGGCCCAACTCAACCACAGCTTCCACTCCAACCTCAATTGAATCGTGCCTCCACCCTTCTGTTTTTGTGAAAACGAGTATGGATGCTTCAGCACCTTCAAATTGATAGGTCTTATGAACGATGGGATTGCCTGAACTGCACGCAATGGCTGTGTTTAATAACATGAATAAAATGGTAAGTAGAATGAATTGCTTCATGATAATGGAATTGAATTGGTTTTATACTGATCAAAATAGTAAAGTTTTGAGATTGATGAGTTAAAAACCTGCATTAACCTGAAGCCATCTTATGGTATCAATCTGATCCGGTTTCCACCAGATTGGCGGAGTTTGTGCCGATGATAATGGTTCGATAATAAGGTCCCCTGAGTAGCTTCCTATATACTCTTCAGTTGAATAGACAGATTGTATACCATCACCAAAAGTACGTGTAACCTGATCGAGAGTACCCTTATCTCCTTTAACCCATCTCAGAATAAATTTTTTAGCAGGTTTTGAGAGATGTTCTTCAATCAAATAGTGATCCAGCCATGCCTGTTCTATGTTCATCACTTTATTGAAGGCGAATCGGTGATAAAGGGATGCATCAGGTTTTGCGTGTTGCGGGTTATGCAGCCAAAACTCTTCTACATAATCCGTAAATGAACATTTTTCAGCATTCAGATGGAATGGCGCCACTACAATAGCCACCGATCTGCACCCTGCACCACCGTAACGAAAAACGGCCTCTGTAAGGTCTCTCATGGTTTCAGGGTGATTATTAGTGATGTATGCCACTGAAAAATGGGCAGTTCGCATTAATGATGGTGTATCATCCGAAATTGCCCCACTCTTCTTCAGTATTGATTTTACCTGTGCAGCAGATTCCAGAGATCCGGCAAAGAGCAGTGCATCAGCTTGTGTGACATTTAATTGATCAAGATCTAATTTCCACTCAATTTTACAATTGCTTTCTAATTGAGAATAAAAATCGAGAAATGCAGGCAACAGATAAGGATCTTTTCTGGAAATTTTTCCGTAGTAATTACCTCCGGTTAAAATTACTGAGAGTACATCCTGAAAGCCCACAAGGGGTAAATTTCCGGCGTGAAGACAAACTATATTTTTATCTTTTAGAGAATCTTTTCTCAAACCAGACTTTTCAGCCCATTTTAAAAGCTGATTGTGTTTTGTTGCCTGTTTCAGAGTCAGAATTTGGTGTTTAATATCCGGGAAGCTGAAAAAACCCTCATCAACTGTTTTCTCTATTGCCCGTTTTAAACCGGTATTTTCAGAGTGGAACCATTTATAAAGTACAGAGGATATGTTTTCGATATGCTTTTCAAGCTCCATAGTTTTTAATCCCGGTCAATTAAAAAATTACACCCTCTTAAATTATCTGAATTCCATCTTCCGAGTACTTGAAATCGTCCGGTATCATCCATTACTCCTTTATCATCGGTCAAAAAAAACGGGCAAGAAAAAACATTTGCCAGATCTATAATGCCGATTTTCCCCTCTTCACCCGGCTTGCAAATTTCGGCCGGGTTCTTTGGATTTCGAATGGAAACTTTTAACCAGTGTGGCGCGGTGAACCATTCATCACCTATCGCATACATTTGGCTCAGCAGCTCGCACATGCCATACTCAGAGTGAATGGCTCTGTGATCAACACCGAAGCCTTCTGAGAGCATATTTCGGAGATCCTTTTTTGATAGTTCTCTTCGGTGAGTTTTCATTCCACCTGTTTCAATAATCTCTAAACGATGCCCGTTTAATACTTTTATTTCGTCGATAAGGTCAAGCAGCCCGAATGCAGCGCTAAAAAGAACCGGCTTTTTTCCATGATTGATTACCTCATCTATCCATTTATCCAGATTATCTGAATTTTCAAGGAATTTGCTCAATCCACTGGCATCGTTTTGTATCAAGAAGGAAGCCATCCATATCAACGAAGAGTGTGGATTCTCTGTGTAGCCGGGCATGTAACAAAGAATTGAGTAATCATCTTGTGGAAAATGTTCGTAAAACCCATTCGCTATTGCCGTTCTATACATAGCTGCGTCTGCTACATAGTGCGTACTTTGTTGCATTCCTGTGGTGCCACTGCTTTTAAAAATCAGTTCGGGATCTTTATCAGCTGCGTAGATCTTTCTCATTTGAAAAGCTCTGATTGGCAGCAACGGAATTGAATCGGGCTGAATGTCGCTGCTCTGAGATATGCCAAATACGGAACAGTACTCTCTGTAAATGAGATTGTTCTGGATTTGATAGTCAAACACATCACTTAAACGATCAACAAATGGCAGTGATGAGTTGAATATCGTTGAAAGCCAATCGTTGCCTGACATCAGAGTGAAATTATTCAGTTATAAGAAGTGTTATTTTAAAAAATGCAGCCTGAAATTATAGGTTACTGACTCTTTTTAACCCTTTGTGACCAATATCTTTTCGGTAATAACAATTTTCAAAACTGATTTTTTTCACGGCATCATAGGTATTGTCGATGGCACCACGCAATGTTTTTCCACTGGATACCACATTCAGAACCCTGCCACCATTGGAAACGATTTTACCATCTATTTGAGCTGTTCCTGCATGAAATATAAGTGCATCATCAATATCATTCAGCCCGGAGATCACTTTACGCTTCTCATACTTTTGAGGATACCCTTCACTGGCAAGTACCACACAGCAGCGATATTTATCATCTATCTGAATGGATTTTTCGTCCAGTCTTTGTTCGGTTGATGCGATCATCAAATCAAGCAGATCATTGTTAAGCGACGGTAATATTACCTGGCATTCGGGATCACCAAATCTGCAGTTATATTCAACAACTTTGGGTCCGTCTTCGGTAATCATCAGACCTACATACAGAATACCTGTATATGCTGATTCTTCCAGCTGCATTCCCGTAATAGTTGGGTCAATTATTTCAAGCTGAATTTGCTCGAGCAATTCGTCATTTAAAACCGGTGCCGGTGAGTAAGCCCCCATTCCACCGGTATTCAGCCCTGTGTCTCCGTCACCTATGCGTTTGTGATCCTGTGCATAATGCAATATATGAGAAGTGTGTCCATCCGATATCACGAAAACGGATACCTCCTCTCCCTCCATAAATTCTTCTACAACAAGGCGGCTGGCCGCTTCCGAAAGTGTTTTATCTTTTTTGATGGATAAAAGCCGTTCTTTCACCTCTTCTTCACTGTTACAGATAAAAACACCTTTACCGGCGGCAAGTCCATCCGCTTTTAGAACAATTGGATACGTATCTTTGAGGGAAATAAATTTAAGCGCATCGTCGTAATCCATCGACCCAAAAACAGCAAAATCTGCCGTTGGTATGTTGTACTTCAACATAAACTCTTTGGCAAACTCTTTACTTCCTTCAAGCCGGGCTGCATTTTTTTCCGGGCCAAATACGGCAATGTTTCTATCCCTTAAAAAATTGGTAATACCATTTACAAGCGGATCCTCCGGGCCAACCACAACCAGTTCAACCCCGGACTTGTTTACAAAATCGGCAACAGCCTCGAAATCATTAACATCCAGCTTTACATTTTTCCCATACAGGGCAGTTCCCGGATTACCCGGAGCAATAAATAATTGCCCCAGCTTTTCTGATTGAGCAAGCTTCCAGGCAATTGCATGTTCTCTGCCGCCCGCACCGATAAGAAGAACGTTATACGTATCCATTCAATTTAGATTGATTCAGCAGTATCTAAAATCTCACTGTAACTGTCAGCTTTAAGACTGGCGCCGCCTATCAAGCCACCATCAACATCCGGCATGCTTAACAGCTCTTTTGCATTATCAGGCTTCATGCTGCCGCCGTACAGTATGCGCACTTTATCAGCACTTGCTTTACCCCAGCTATTTTCAACCAGAGACCGGATAAATTTATGCATCTCTTGTGCCTGTTCAGGTGAAGCTGTTTCACCCGTTCCAATTGCCCAAACAGGCTCGTATGCAATTACAAATTGATCAGAAACATCCTTTCCAAGATGATTAAGTACAGCATTTACCTGCTTTTTAACAACCTCTTCCTGTTTTCCGGACTTTCGCTCTTCCAGCAATTCGCCTACACATAAAATGGCTTTCAGGCCATCATCAATTGTTTTCTTTGTTTTTTGAGCGATAAGCTCATCATTTTCAACAAAATACTCTCTGCGTTCAGAGTGCCCGATAATTGCATATGTACAACCGGCATCCTTCAGCATGGATGTGCTGATTTCACCTGTATATGCTCCATTATCCTGGTTTGATACATTCTGGGCGCCCGTTTGGAACGCAGTGCCTTTAAAAGCTGCCTGAACAGCTGGAATAGAAATAAATGGAGGACACAACAGGGCCTCCGATTTAAAAGTTTTTCCTTCCCATTTAGCAACCATCTCTTTGGCTAATTTTGCAGCATCAGTTGGACCTGCATTCATTTTCCAGTTTCCTGCAATTAAAAATGTTCTCATTGTCTTTACTCGTTAGTTAATGTTGATATTTGCTGCAGACCCCTTACAATGTCATCATATTCGTTGCCAATGTATCTTCGTATGATGGTACCGTCTGCCCCCACAAGGTATCGGGTTGGAACCCGGTTTAAATTTAGTACTTCAATTACATGCTCAGCATCAAATGATCCCGGCTCTGCTACATGCCAAAGTTTTTCTCTCTCCGAGAAAAAAGCATCAAGTACAAGCCTGCTTGTTCCAAGCGGTACAGTAATGATCTCAAGTCCAAAATTTCGGTATATCTGATATATAGCAATTGTTCTGTCAAATTGCTGTTGATAAAGTGTGTTGTCAAGCCGGGTAACTTCAATCAGAAATGGCTGTCCGTTCAGATCACTTGTATGAAGGGAATCGCCATTTGTTAAATAAAAGCTTAGTTCAGGGAATGGATAGCCGGGTGCGAGGAATTCAAGATCATAGCTTTTATCTTCGGCCCACTCCATTGCAAGGCTGTTAGTTGAAAATTTTTGTTGAAATGCTTCGAGATAGGTAATAGCCTCTTCCGTTCTGGAGCTGTCAAAAAGCAATTCAATTCTGTTGATCTCAATCTCCATTACATCAGAGGGAAATCGTGCCATATCTTGCAGTCTGTTGATAAATTGAAGTGCACTATCAAGCCCTTCAGTTTCTGCATAGTACTCAATCAACACTTCTCTGGTACCGGTAGTGAGCACGTTATACTGATTGAGGAGTTCGTCAGTTCGGGCAATCATCAGTGAATCATTCCACTCTCTCAATATAGATATTGAGCTTTCGCCTGATAATTGTGCAGCGTAGGTACCCGGATATTCCTCAAAAACCTCCCAATAGATGTCACTCCATTTATCAATTTCCAGACCCACACTATCTGCAGATATCATCCCTGCATTGATGAAATTTGCCACCCTGGTGAAACTTCGGTCCACCCTTTCAAAGGTGTTAAAAATTTCATTTTCGCGGGATTGAATCTCTACTGTTTCGCTGAATTGAGGAAGTTTTGCATGAATCTGAATGGTGTCACGATCGGCAAAAACAAGATTTAAGATGCCCATCACATTGTTATTGCGCGATACGACAACAGGAAACTGACCGGCTCGTTCGAAATATGCATCACCTGAAAAGTATCCCTGCTGATCGGTTTGAGCAAAAAATAGTGTGTCTGTCCGCTCACTATCAGTACGGACTCTTGAAATCAGTTCAATGCCGCTGTAATCAAAACTGTCATCCAGTTCTTCATCAACCGTAATCTGACCCTTGATGTGTACAACTTGCCTTATATCAGGCTCCTCGCGTGAACATGAAAATGCAAAAACTACAACTGCGAGTAACAGTAAGAATTTATTCTTCGACATATAGTATTACGGGGTTTGTACCCTGCTTAATTATCATCTAGTTTTTTTGTAACAATGTCTTTTGCAAGCTTAGGGTTTGCCTTGCCTTTCGACTCTTTCATTACCTGCCCGATGAAAAAGCCCATCAACGCCTTTTTACCCTCTTTATAACGTGTTACTTCATCAGGATTGTCTTGAATCACCTGATCCACAATTTCCTCAAGAAAACCTGAATCAGATACCTGGATAAGGTTTAGTTTTTCTGCCAGTTCAAGTGGACTTTCACTGCTTTCAATCATTTCATTGAAAATAGTCTGCATGGCAGAGGAGCTGATTTTATCATCTTGCTTGAGTGAAATGAGAGCTGTAAGTCTTTCGGGTGTGATACTGAATTCATCAATATCTATACTTTTCTCATTAAGAATTCGCAAAACTTCCGTAAGAATAACGTTTGATACAGCTTTGGGTTCATCCAATATGGAGATGCACTTCTCAAAATAATCTGCAAGTGGCCGGGTTTCGGTAAGAATAAATGCATCATCTTCACTAAGACCGAGTTCCTTTATGAAACGCTCCAGGCGCACAGAAGGTAATTCCGGTAATTCGGCCTGAATATCTTCAAGAGTCTCTTTTTTTATGATGATAGGCGGTAAATCCGGTTCCGGAAAGTAGCGATAATCGTGTGCTTCCTCTTTCGATCGCATTTCACGGGTTTCAAGTTTGTTGGGATCCCACAGAAGTGTTTTTTGTACCACCTCACCTCCGGCTTCAACCAGCTCGATCTGTCTTTCAATTTCAAACGTAATTGCTCTCTCCACATTTCTGAAAGAGTTCATGTTTTTAAGCTCGGTGCGAGTTCCCAGTTCTTTCTGCCCCCTCAGCCTGATGGATACGTTCGCATCACACCGAAGACTTCCCTCTTCCATATTACCATCGCAAATTTCGAGGTACTGAACAATCTGACGGATTTTTTTCAGGTATTCGTAAGCTTCTTGCGGTGTTCGCAAATCGGGTTCAGAAACAATCTCTATAAGCGGAGTACCTGCTCGGTTTAAATCAACTAGTGTATGATAAGGGTCCTGATCATGAATGGATTTACCGGCATCCTCTTCCATGTGAATTCGGGTAATACCGATGGTTTTATTGTACTCTTCAAGCTCAATGTCAATATGGCCATCGTAACAAATGGGTGTTTCGTATTGAGAGATCTGATAACCCTTTGGTAAATCGGGGTAGAAATAGTTTTTACGTGCAAAAATGGATTTTTCAGCTACTTTACAGTTGGTAGCCAGGCCCATTTTAATCGTAAATCGCACCAAATTTTCATTAAGTACAGGCAGTGTTCCGGGATGGCCTAAACATAATGGAGTAACATTTGTATTGGGTGCGCTGCCGTATTGAGGTGAAACTGCTGCAAATGCCTTGCTGTTGGTTAACAACTGTGCATGCACTTCGAGGCCTATCACAGCCTCGTACTTCTCATTTGAAATTGTTGACATTCTAAAATTTGCTGTTTCAAAAAATTGCCGAAATGGAAGATAACAAAGTAATGAAAGAATGTTCTAATCAAATATATCTGTTTTTCCGGTTATGATTTTATCTTGACATAATAATAATGTTGTCAAAGTTAAAAGCGCTTTTTTATAGCTCAGTATATATTTCATAATTATTCAGCTTTTTCGTTAATTACTTTATAACCACTAACAATTCTCCGGAGTCTTTTATGAAGAACTTCTTGCTCATCTTATTTCCAGCTTCTTTTTTAATTGTCCTTCTATCATCATTTAGTTTTGCTCAAAATAATCTTGAATTGGTTCATGATCATCAGGGCTACTATATGAATGTTGATTACATTCAAATACAACAAGTGGACATACTGAATTTTGAAAATAATATTGAAGAGTTAATCAAACCAATCCAACAAGCACGGATAGACTCTGATTACATCAAAGAGTGGTATTTATATCGAGTGGCTTTCCCCGGATCAAGAAATACTCAGTACAATTATGTTGTTGTTTCAATCAGTAATGAAATTTGCGGTTTTGAAGACATCAGTAATCAGATTTCAGTTAGCTTCCATCATGATGAATTAGACGAAAAAATGGCAACTTATTTCAATCTAATGGCACCGAATCATTCCGAATTATGGAAAATAAACAATAGTGTTCTTGTATCATCTGAGGCTAAACCAAGCCGATATTTTTTAATGGACTATATGAATGTAAGATCGGGAATGGAATATGCTTATCTGATGATGGAGGATGAGATTGCCCGCCCACTACATGAAATTCGAATGGAAAACGGCAATATGGAGGGTTGGGAAATATTCAGCTTAATAACACCCGGTGGTACAGAGTATGGATACAATTTTGCTGCAGGAAATCATGTCAATAGTCTAAGGAATATTGAATTCGGTTTCTCAGAGGAATTAATTCGGCAAAATCGACCTGATACGAACGTTCGTGAGTTTTTTAATAATGTAGAGGAGACCCGTGACCTCGTACGTTCCGAACTTTGGGAACTGGTAAATTATGTAAAATAAATATCTTGGCATGAAATAACAGGCAGTGTATTCAACAAAATGTGCTGCCTGTTTTATTACAATTTGAGGCCGTAAAGCTGTTGAGTAATGCAGTGTATACTCCCCTGCCCCCAAACCAAATCTGCACAGGGAATTCCAATTACATCTCTATCAGGAAAATACTTCTCAAACAGCCGAATTGCTTGCTCATTAAATCTCTCATCATATAATGGTAGCAGTACCACGCCATTCGCGATATAAAAATTGGAATAACTTGCCGGTACATTTTCTGAGCCATCTACTGTTGTGCCTTCAATTTTTGTTGTCGGCAAAGGGAGTGTTTCTATCTTGAATGGCTCTCCATTCGGATTTGTAGCTTTTTTCAAAATTTTATGATTTTCCGTCAACGCCCGGTAATTTATGTCTTCCGGATCGTCTGAGATCATAGTTAAAATCGTATTACGATTTATAAACCGTGATAAATCATCGATATGTCCATCTGTGTCGTCTCCGGCAAGACCATCTTTAAGCCAGATTACTTTCTCTGCACCGAGATAATTCACCAGAAAATGTTCGATCTCTTTTTTACTTAGATTCGGATTGCGATTTTTATTTAGTAAGACCGATTCTGTTGTTAAAAAAATGCCCTCGCCATTCGTATCAATGCTCCCCCCTTCAAGAACAATGCCCGGGCTGAATTTTTGAATATTAAATGCATTTGCAAACCATTCGGGTAGCGCATTGTCGGAATTAAACGGCGGATATTTACCGCCCCAGGCATTATACTCCCAATCGGTTATCGCATAGGTTTTATCAGTTTCATTTTTGATGAAAATAGGTCCGCAATCTCTTGCCCATACATCGTTTACCGGTAAATTGAAAAGATGCACAGCTGAAAGATCGATGTCGTGATCCAACATTTTTTTCGTGATCCGGTTTTGATCAACGCCCGGATCTACGAGAAGAAGCACCGGTTCGTATTTATGCAGCGCACCAATTATCTGAAGATAAACTTCCTCCACCCTTTCAAGACGGGAGCCCGGCCATGTTTCGCGGTTTGATGGCCAGTGAAGTTGAGTAGCTGCATGTGTTTCCCACTCAGGGGGCATTCGGTATCCAAGTTCTTTTGGTGTTTTCATCGAATCAGCATCATTTTTTTGGTTCTGTTTTCACCGGAGTCGAGTTCCACTCTATAGAGATATGCACCGCTTGAGAGGTTACCGGCATCAAACTGAACCTGATGACCACCCGCATTGTAGAGCTCGTTATCTGCTATAAGAGCCACTTTTCGTCCTAATATGTCATATACCCGAATGGTTACACCGGCCGGCTCCGAAATGGAGAAACGTATGGTTGTTGCCGGGGTAAACGGATTGGGATAGTTTGGTTTAACAGTAAAACTCTCGGGTATTTCCTCATCACCGCCTTCCGAATCTTTTGAAAAATTAAACCGGGTCCAAACCGGAGCGTGATCGCTGGTAGTGGAGATAAAACTTACAATGTAACTTGGGTTTTCAACCCGCTGGGAGCCATTTATATGATCATCAATCAGCTCATTTGCAATAATAATATGATCGATCATGCTTCGAAACTGGCCCACTAAATAGGATGCAAATCCGCGATCTTCAAGCAATTTAGTTACTGCAAAGTAGTGTTCATCATCGAGAAATACCTGATACGGAGAAACCTCTTCGTTGTAGGTTGAGAAATTGAGCTGATCATTAAAATCACCGATGAAGATTACATTTTCGTCTCTCTTCTCATTATCCAGATACGTTTTTAACGAATGAGCCGCGTTTTGCCTTCGGAAATAAGAATCTCTGTCTCCAAAGGCTTTTGCATGTACATTATAACTTGTGATACGGCGGGTTTCACCTGCAATGGTTGCATCAAACTCAAAAAATAGCGGTAATCTTCCTGCCCAGTCAAATGATTCCTGACCATCGGTTAACAACCCTGCATCCAGTGAATCAATCACAGCGGTTTTAAAGAGATAACCTGTTCTTTGGCGTTGGGAATAATTTGCTAAAAATCCTCTGTAATCTGGCAGACGATCAACCAGTGTATTGAATCTTTCAACATTGGCTATTTCCTGCAATGCATAGAGATCTGCATTGATAGTTTCGACTACCTCTATCACATTCTCCATCTGCACCTCGGGATCGGGGCCTAAATCATTCGCTCCAAACCATTCAATATTCCATGTAACCAGATCAAAGGTAAGCTCACGAGGTATATCCTCCCCTTCTATTTCGTACGGTTCAACCTGAAGATCTCCATTATCTCGTGGTTTTAATTGGTAAACACCGTTAAATCTGTCAACAACTCCGGTAATTTCTACCGGTTCATCGGGTATGGGTGCTCCAATTAAATCAACTACTGAATTATCAACCCTTAGTGTACCGGAGCCTGATTGATCAGCAATGGAATAATTTTGATTTCCTTGAAATACGCCCGCAGCCTGAAAGGTTACATTTTGTATTGTGATGAGTGCACTTTCATAATCTCCACTGTTCATTTGTGCAATGGAAATATTTTTCGGTTCAACCTCATCAAGTCCGGTTTCTACTATTTGATATTGCAGATCCGTATCTGATTCGGTAGCAGCTATTTGTCGTAAAAATGTGCCCGGCGTACCGCTAATTGGATTAAATTCAGTTAAAGGACCGGTAACAGTAATAGAATCACCACGCTGAACTTCTGTGTGAATTGGCTCATAAAAAACGGCAATAGCTGAAGTTTCATCCTGCATAAATAGCGGACCTTCAAACTCATTTGCAACCGTTACCCTTCCCCCAACGGTTACTCTCGTACCAAATGGAATCTCTTTGGTATCAATTATTGAAATAGGCTGGCTTTCATCTATCGAGAGTGCCCGAAAGCTGAGAATAAATTCAGGGGAATTCGGGTCATTTGATGAGAAGATCAGCTGATCTTCAAACCAGCCACCATCATTCGAACTGAAATTGATTTGAAGATTTACAGATTCTCTGGATAAGAGCCGGTCCGGCACGTCGCCGGTAAGCGTAAATTGATTATCATTCTTAAACTCAACAGAGGAAATTTCAAGATCCGGTATCCCCAGATTAGTAAGACGAATGGATGACTCACTACTCATTCCCTTATTTACCGGTAGCATTGTGATCTCATTACCCGGTTCTATTAGTTCCTGACCCGACCTAACGGATAGTTTAGGAGAGTCGGATAGTTCGATGAACGGTTCAATGGTAACATCATCGATATTGATTCGATTACCACTGGATTTTTCAAACCGAAACCGGACCGGTTCATCAATCTCTAGTTCAATTTCATAATATTCCAGGAAATCGTTTTCAGTGAGGGATATAAGTCCGCCGGCTTCATTCCAGCTTTCCCCGGAATCAATTGAGTAGTATACCTGAATGGATCCACCACCATCGCCGGAGAAACCAGAGTTGGCACCCCAAAAACTAAGGAGACCCGCTCCATCCTGGGCATCAAATTCCATCTGCAGAAATCCATCCCGGATTCGAATCGATCGTGAACCTCGCGTTCGATCACCATCTGATTGTCCAACCAGGGCATCAGTAAGAAGCCAGTCTCCTGTGGAGAATGTGACTATTCCAGCTGCATACGCATTTTTTGAGCCATCTTCGAAATCCTCAAAAATCTGCGCTTCGGCAGTTACTGTAAATAACAGAGCAAACAGCAGTAAAGAAGAGAGTAAATATTTAAATCGCTTACATCCAAAAATCATAACTCTCAAAGGTAGTGAGAAATCGCGAATCTTTTCACTTTGTGGTTTCAAAATTGTTTGTTGATTGTGTTTTATCGATCCGTAAACAGCTCAAATTTTAAGTGAGGTTTGATTAAAGTTCTCTTTTTTCTTTTGGTAATTGCAGGATATATTCCATGCGTTAAAAGGTTTTGAAAACAGATAAATTGTATGATTAACGAGCCATCGTTTTTACCCAATCAGGCAGGTTGGATTGAAGTTGTTTGCGGGGGGATGTTCAGCGGTAAAACTGAAGAACTTATCAGAAGGGCGAGACGGGCCCATATAGCCGGGCAAAGTGTTGTAATTGTAAAGCCAGCTATCGATAATCGATACAGTGACAGTGAAGTTGTATCACACGACTCATCATCACTTCCCGGAATCAATGTCAATACAGCCGATCAGATAATCCTTTTAACATCATCAGCTAAAGTAGTTTGCATTGATGAAGCACAATTTTTCGATGACCGTCTTGTAGATGTTGTTAACACACTTGCAAATGATGGAAAACGGGTCATCATTGCGGGACTCGACATGGACTACCTCGGGCGACCATTTGAACCGATGCCGCATCTTTTGGCCATTGCGGAGTATGTTACAAAGCTCCATGCTGTGTGCTCAGAAAGTGGAATGATGGCGAATTTCTCTCAGCGCGTGGTAGAAAATGAAGATCAGGTTTTGGTTGGTGAAAAAGATTCATACGAACCGCGCGCACGCCACTGTTTTCGCCCTCCTGTGGATAAAAAAAGAGGCAAACCCATTTTACCGCTTACCAAACCTGTATTCGAAACGGAAAAAAAAGAACAGATTTAGATGGATATTATCAGAGGCCTTATTGGTATGGCGGCTATCATCGCCATTGCACTGGCATTCAGTAACAACCGAAAAGCGGTTAACTGGAAACTTGTTGGTACGGGACTTGGCATCCAATTTATTCTTGCCATCTTTATTTTGAAAGGTTCTGTAATGGCTGAATTTTGGGCACCCTTAGGCTGGCCAAAGGCATTCTTCAGTTGGGTTTCAAGTTTCTTCGTGGTTGTTCTTGATTTCACAACAGCAGGTGCTGAGTTTATTTTTGGCGATTTAGCCCGTAGTCCTGGAATGGAAGGTAGTATCGGCCACTTTTTTGCCTTTCAGGTTTTACCGACGATTGTTTTCTTCGCCTCACTGACAGCTATTTTTTATCACTACGGTATTCTCCAAAAAGTTGTAAGTGTCATGTCGAGGGGAATGCAGAAAGTAATGGGTACATCAGGTGCAGAATCACTTTCTGTAGTTGCCAACATTTTTGTGGGTCAGACAGAATCGCCGCTTGTCATCAAGCCGTACATTGATAAAATGACCAAATCTGAACTGCTCACAGTAATGACCGGTGGTATGGCTACTATTGCCGGTGGTGTGATGGCGGCTTATGTTCAGATGCTTGGAAACTCATACTCACTTGCGAATAATGTACCGTTGGATGTCGGCCGACTGCTTTTTGCCGAGCAGTTATTGGGAGCCAGCCTTATGGCCGCGCCTGCTGCTTTGGTAATTGCTAAAATTCTCTTTCCTGAAACATCTGAGCCCGTTACGAAAGGCAATGTGAAAATGAGTGTCAAGAAAACAGATGCAAATGGCATTGATGCAGCTGCAACCGGTGCCGGTGTAGGGCTTAAACTTGCTGCGAATGTAGGTGCCATGTTGCTCGCATTCATTGCACTGCTCGCAATGGGTAACTATTTCCTCTATGAAATTGGTGAAATTACCGGGCTCAACAACGCTTTTCCAGAGTTTGAATTAACTATAGAATCACTTCTGGGATGGATCATCGCCCCTATCGCATTCATTGTGGGTGTGCCCTGGGCCGATGCAGTGAATATGGGCTCACTGCTCGGTACCAAAGTGGTATTAAATGAATTCGTGGCATTTCTCCAGATGGCTGATATGGTTGAAGCCGGCGTGCTTTCTCCTAAAACCATAACAATGGCTACATTTGCACTTTGCGGATTTGCCAACTTCTCATCTATTGCCATTCAGATTGGTGGGATTGGTGGCCTTGCACCAGGGAGAAAATCAGAACTTGCCAGTTTTGGCCTTCTTGCAGTTCTCGCCGGGTCTCTTGCTAATCTCATGACCGCAACTATAGCGGGTATGCTATTTTAGTGTTTAATGCGTTGAAAACTAAAATTTCTATTTATCCTGTATGAAAGCTACACTAACATTTCTGCTACTTTTTACTCTGTTCATTCAACAAAATCTAACGGATAGGCTTCCTGTTGATCGATCTAATGAAATTGCTAAAATTGGCTCTCAGACTGTTACACTGGGTGAGTTAATTGATAACTATACAATTAACCAAACAGAGGATGAAATTACCACTGATGATCTGATTGAGTTTTTTCCATCATACATTGAATACCGTTTAAAATTAAAAAAAGGTCTGAAGCAAGGGTTGGATCAAGATCCTGATCTGCTCGAAGAGTTTGAGAACTATGGCCGACAGGCTGCCGAAATATTTTGGCTGGAAAATGAACTAAAAGAACAGATCATTGAAGAGTACCTGGAGCGAAGCCGATATGAGTTGCTTTCATTTCATATTTTAATCGAGGTGCCGGATGGATCCTCAGAATATGAAGAGAGTGATATTTATAACCGCTTGCTCGAGGCGAGAGAAGAGTTGGTAAATGGCGCAAGTCCAGATGAAGTAAATGAACATTATTCATCCGTCAGAAATGGTAATTACATGGGTGGTCAGCTGCCATGGATTACTGCAGGCCGTACCGTAAAACCCTTTGAAGATGGATTATATGCACTTGAAGTTGGTGAAATATCAGAGCCGATTCGCTCAGCGTTTGGATACCATGTTATCTATCTGCAGGAAAAACGAGAACGATCACCCGACAGGCAGGTGAGCCATATCTTTTTTCAGGATACGGAAGAGTCTCAAGCATCCGAAAAGGTTGCTGATGTATATAACAAACTGCAAGATGGCCTCTCATGGAATGAAGCAGTTGATACGTACAGTATGGACAGATCAGCTGCTGCACGAGGCGGACAGATAGGCTGGGTTGGTTATGCCATGCAATTTCCGGAGCCATTTGTGGATGTTGTAATGGAAACCAGCCCTGAACTTCCATTTAGCGAACCGATTGAGATGTCTTACGGATACCACATCATACGTGTTGATTCAGTTCGAACATACAGATCGGAAGATATTCGGAGAGAGGAGATTATAAGCGAACTTGAGAGGCTTCAACGATTAAATCCAAGTGAAGATGACATCATAAAAGCGTTAAAAGCTGAAGGCGATTTTTATGTTCATGATGAGGTAAAATCATCCATAAATAGTGCAGACTACAATGAGATTCTGATTACTTTTAACGGTAAGGAAATTACCGCGGGTAACTTCCATAACTTTTCTGATGAAAAAGAGGAAAGTACCGATGAACTGTTTGATGACTTCGTAAGAGAGGTGGTTCTTTCGGAACTCATTGAGATTACACAATCTAAATTTCCGGAGTTTAATGAGAAAATTTCATCGTTTCTGAATGGTCTAATTGTGTTCAGGATTAATGAAGAATTTATCTGGAGCGAAGATGCTGCAGACAGAGATAAACTTGAATCCTATTACGAGGATCATAAAGAGAACTACTGGTTCGATCGGTCCTACACCTACTACTCCATATCTGCTTTCTCGGATTCGTTGATTGCAGAAGCGCACACTCTTGTGGAAAACGGAATCCATCCTGAAGACCTGATGGAACAAATCGATGAGATTAATGTTCGGAGATTTTCTACATCAAACCCAAACAATCCGGGATTTGATCTGGTTGAATCTCTTGAAATCTCACAGAAAACGGACATTCAGGTTAGCGGGGTTCGGCACAGTTTTTATTATTTAGAAAAAATTGAAGAATCGCGACAAATGACATTTCAAGAAGCATTCACAAGGGTTGTGAACGATTATATGCCTACACATGAAGCCAGTTTTATTGAAAGGCTTAAAGTAGAATTTGGTGTTGAAACCTACCCGGATAATATTCAACTATGAAATCTCTTTCGTTTTACAGCATCATTACTTTTCTGTTTATTTTATTGATTTCGGCTTGCTCAAGATCTTCAACACCATCAAAAGATACGGTAATAGCTTCGGTTGGAAACAGCCAGCTTACACTGCAGCAAGCTTTGGATGAGATACCTTTATTTCGGCTCCAGCAAGATTCCGTATCTGCAGTACTCTCTTATACCAATCAGTGGGTAGAATCTCAGGTTACTATTGACCATGCAAATCGTATAGGTATACCAAATACTGAAGAATTTCGGCGCAAGTATACTCAGTATCGAAATGAACTTTTGAAAAATCTGCTCAGAGATTATGTAATTGAAACACATCAGGATGAAATAGTAGTCAGCAAAACTGAAGCTCTGGATTATTATCAAACTTATAAAGAGCAGTTCGTTTTTGATGAAAAATATGTTCGCTACCGCCACTTAACTACACGCACAAGAACAGAGGCAGAAACTGCAAATAGTGAACTCATGTCTGGAGTACCCTGGGAAGAGATTGTGGAACGTTATAGTGTTAATCCTTCAATGCAGCTCAGGCAATCAAATCTTTTTATTCCAGTATCCATGGCTGCAACTGACCTGCCGCCTTTAAATCAAAACCTTAAAATTATTGGGCTTACGGAGAGATCGCCAATTCATTTTATAAATGGTCAATACCATTTTGTTCAATTAATGGAAGAGAGAGTGGAAGGAGAATATCCGGACCTCGAGTGGCTTATTCCTCAAATACAGGAGTGGCTTACACTCGAAAAAACAAGAAGAATAACAAATGCTTATCTGCGAAATCTTTATCTTCAGGCGGAAGCAAATAATGAAATTGAGTTATCTAACGTTACAAAGATCGAGCAAATACTCAAATCCTACGAAAATTAACCTACATTTTTTTAAATGAAATCACTTTTTACCCTGTTTCTCTTACCCATTCTGTTCATTTTCTACTCTTCAAATTTATATGCTCAGCAAAACCAGGTTACAGACCGGATTGTTGCCATTGTAAACGACCGAATTGTACTCAAATCTGATGTTGACAGTGAAGTAAATAATTTTTTGCGTCAGGCTGAAGTTGAGGGAGCAGATATCAGTTTCTCCGAAGATCTTTGGTACAGTGCCCTTCAAAGTATGGTTGATAACTATGTAATGCTTGAAAAAGCTGAGATTGATTCTATCACTGTTAGTGATGACGTTGTAAACAGAGCAATGGATCAGCGAATTAATCAGCTTATTCAACAAGCCGGCAGTGAACGTGCACTTGAGCAGGCTCTTGGGCAAAGCTTAATTCAAATTCGTGCTGATTTTCGTGAACAATTTCGTGAGCAGCTTGTAGCCCAGCAGGTGCAGGAAGCTCAATTAAGACGAGTTTCCATTACACGTCCCGAAGTAATTGAATGGTTCAATCAAATACCCGAAGAACAACGGCCTGTAATTCCCGAGCAGGTCTCCCTATCTCAGATTGTAGTTATTCCGAAGCCTCTTGACGATGCACGGCAGGATGCACTTGCACGCGCACAAGCTTTGCGGGATTCAGTTACAACCTACGAGCGCAGTTTTGAGGAAATGGCCAGGCTATACAGTGAGGATATATCAGCACAGCGAGGTGGCCTCCTCCCGATGATGCCTCTTGATGATTTAGTTGCAACATATTCGGCCGCTGCCGCCGCATTGCAGCCGGGCGGGATTTCAGAAGTTGTAGAGACTGAGTTCGGATTTCATGTGATCAGATTGAACAGGCGCCAGGGCGATAATATTGAAACCAACCATATTCTCATTAAAATCGATGAAGAAGAAGTGGATGATCTTGGCGCAATGGAAAGATTGAATGCCATCAGAGATAGTGTAATAGTACATGGAGAAAGTTTTGCAGATATGGCACGCCGGCACTCTGAGGATGAAGAGACAAGACCTTTTGGTGGACGTATTACCAACCCGCAAAGCGGCAGCAGGCTTATGCAGATCAGTCAATTGGAGCCCGCTCTATACAGAATAGTACTTTTAATGGATGATGAGGGTGAAATTTCAGAGCCAAGATCCTATAACCCTCCCAGAAGAACCGTTAATCGGGCATTCCGTATTGTTCGATTAGACAGGCATATTCCTGAGCATGTTGCCAATATTGAACAGGATTACGACATACTCAGGGAAAGGGCACTACAGCAAAAAAGATCAGAACATTTAAGCAAATGGATTGATGAGATCCGAAACGAAATTCACGTAGAGTTCCTTATTCCAATGCCTGACGACATTGAACATGAAATGCCAATCGATGAACCTCCAGTATCTCTGTAGTTTGTAATTTATGAGTGAAGTAATCCCCGACTCCCCGGAAAAAGCAGCTGAATTTTTTAGTGAATCATTTAAAAAAATAAAAGATGAAATAGGAAAAACCGTTGTTGGTCAAACGGATGTAATTGATCAGCTCCTGATTTCCCTCTTTTCAAGAGGCCACTGTGTACTTGTAGGTGTGCCGGGGCTTGCAAAAACTCTTCTCATTCACACACTTGCAAAAACCCTGAATTTATCCTTCAACCGGATTCAGTTTACTCCGGATTTAATGCCCGGGGATATCACCGGTACTGAAGTAATTGAAGATGACAAAGAGACGGGACGAAAAAGCTTCAAATTTATTAAAGGCCCAATTTTTGCTAATATTGTTCTGGCTGACGAAATCAACCGTACTCCACCAAAAACTCAGGCCGCTCTTCTGGAAGGCATGCAGGAGTATAGTGTAACCGCATCCGGTCAAACGTTCAAACTGGATAAACCCTTTTTTGTACTGGCTACACAAAACCCGATCGAACAGGAAGGCACATATCCC